>JBHGAU010000138.1:0-3523 GCA_041946675.1 Methanotrichaceae archaeon
GCGACGCACCCCACTGCAAGCAGTGGGGCATGCGAGGCGTCGCCGCATTAAATCACAGTTGGCTAACTGATCCATTCCTAAGTTGGATATGGATGCTCTTTATCCCATCCACAGCAAGCTGTGGGGTATTACGTTTAAAAATTACGTTTAAAAATAAGCTCGCCAACAGTTGGATCATCTTGAGACGGTACACTTAGCTGTATTTCATGATCGTTCATATGAGAACAGACCATCGCAACATCGTAATCATCTAGCTCCTGGAAATGCTTATCGCTTGCTGCAGTGTCCTTGTAATACCAGGTTGCATAACCTGATTTAACGAGGTAATTAAAGGCTGTATCCCCTTCACTGCCAGGATAGTCAGTGCAGCCTGGATAGGATTGACAAAAGCTGGTAAAGATAGTGTACATGGGTTCGAGGATGATGGCCTTTGGGGCGTTACCTACATCGGCATAGATACAACTACTTCCTCCAGCTGTTTGAATATATGGGGTGATATCCGCTGAAAGGGCATGGATCAGTCCTGCTTTTTCCACTAGAGATAATGAATAATTAGCGGCACCATCAGCACCCCCATGGCATGTGTCTTGTGGATTCCGGCAATTGGCGCGATAAGACCAACTACTGTAGAAATGAAGAATATGAAAAGCCCGAACCATCCGGTGAATAAAAGACACATTGCTGTAAGTCCGGCCAAAACGCAGAGGCATAGCACTCTGTAGTTCAGTCTCGGGATCATCCGTGCAGCAAAACGCGCCGATAATATTACCGCTATGTAAGATGCTGCCGCGACTGCTATAATGATTACCATCATCTGAAGCAGAACATTCTGATCAACGGTTATCAATTTTTGAACTGCTGCCACTGCGCCGCTTCGAGGCCTGTCTACGGCATACAGCGCCACCAAAGAGAAAAGCGCGTTGGATGTGTTCACACCGGCAATAGATACCAGGAACTCCTCTGCCGAGGAGGGCACACCTAATCGCATGGTAATAGTCGCCACTGCCGGGGAAACTCCGGGGATCCAGGCCACAACAGATCCGCCGAAGCCTCCTGCAATGACCGACTTTGTCAGTGCATTCAGCGGAATCTTCACATCAGTCTCTCTTTGTTCAGGGATCCTCGATTCGGAACACAGGCTCAGGATCAGAAAAGATGCCCCGAAAATTCCCGAGAGCAGAGGCAATAGAGCCTCCGGCTCAAAACCAAGCGGCGATTGGAGCAGATCCTGATGATTAAAGGAGAACGAGCCCAGATAACCGCTCGTGACAAAGAGAAGAGCTGCCAACGCTTTATATTTCAGATGCACAAGGGAACCCTGACCCTCTACTTGCGGCCCCATCTCGCCCTTTATCATCAGCAATGCAATTCCGAGCAATAATACTCCGATATACCTCATAAGATAGCTATAGCAAGAAGAGAAGATCGCCGATAATGGATAGACCAGAAGAAGCGCAAATGTTATTGAGCCCACACTGCCTAGTGCAGAAAGGCGAACCGCCTCAATAGCGCGCCCTTCCAGAACAAGGCTGTGGCCCGGCAGGACTGATAGAGCAGTATCAGCATCGGGAGCACCAACAAATATTGCCGGTATAGTATCGAAGAATGTCTGCGAGATGCTTGCCGCCAGAATCATTGAGGCTATATGGTACGGCAGAAGCCCATTATCCATCAATATTGGTGAAAGTGCAAGCAGCATGGATGCAAAATTGTTGACATGAATCCCTGGCGTAAGCCCGCTAATCGCTCCTAAAAGGAATCCCATAACCACGCAGGGCACTATTATGAGATCGACCATTTTTTGGTGGTATGTTTAGTAAGGGCATTAATACCTTACCATATAATCTGATCTAAAATATGTCTGCTATTCAAGAGTCAGTCTTTGAATACATCCCCCGGAATCCTCTGTACGGCACAAATGGAAAACACTTAAATACTGGTGAGAAGACGTTTCTATTCAATCCCGCACATGAGCTAGCTTGCCTTGGGCGCATGAACCTGTAGGGTTCGAACGCGAGATATTATTGCCCCGCGTGAGTCGGTCTCATCAGGAGACTTTGCGGAGAATTACGATGAAGGATACTGAAAAAACTAATCCGAGAGTGGTTCGCCTTATCGGTGACCTTAAGGCTGCCTCTCGCAATAATGGCGTCGCCATATGGCGTGATATAGCAAGACGACTGGAAAAACCAAGACGCAACTATGCTTGCGTGAATCTCAGCAAGATCAACAGGCACACCAAGCCCAACGATATCGTCATCATCGCAGGAAAAGTTCTATCCTCCGGAGATCTTGACCATAGTGTTACTATAGCTGCCCTCGACTTCAGCGGCAAGGCTATGTCCAAGATAGCATCGGCAGGGGGTAAATGCCTGGATATTGAAAAGCTCATTCTAGAGCAGCCAAAGGGTACTGGCATAAAGATTTTGAGGTGAGCTGATGATAGTAGATGCAACTGGACTAGTTCTCGGACGACTGGCAAGTGTTACTGCTTCGCGCCTTCTTGCTGGAGAGGAGATTTCGATCATCAATGCTGAAAAGGCCATAATAACCGGCAGCCGTAATAGCATTTATGATAAATACCTGACGCGCAGGCATAGAGGAACCAAGGAAAGAGGGCCTTATTATCCCAGACGCCCTGAGATGATACTCCTCCGGACTGTGCGAGGAATGCTTCCATACAAGCTTAAGCGTGGAAGAGATGCAATGTCAAGGCTGCGGGTTTATATTGGTGTTCCAATGGAGCTTAAAGGCAAAAAGTTTGAGCAGCCTGAGGCAGCGAAGATGAGAGAGATAAATACAATCAACTTTATCGAGCTTGGAGATCTGAGCAAGAGGCTCGGTGCAAACTTCTGATGGGGTCTTACATGAAATTAATCAATACATCAGGCAAGAAGAAAACGGCAATTGCAAGGGCTGCCCTGAAGGATGGAAAGGGCAGAGTCAGGATCAACAAGGTGCCCCTGGAGATCTATGAGCCGAAGCTTGCTAGGCTTAAGATAATGGATTCGGTGCTTCTGGCCGGTGACTTTGTTAAAGGAATCGATATCGATGTAACCGTTGCCGGCGGCGGAACCATAGGCCAGGCCGATGCCATAAGGACTGCCATCGCCAAAGGCATTGTCGAGTGGACTGGCGATACTGGTCTCAAGGAGGCTTACTCCGAGTATGACAGGAATCTTCTTGTCAGCGATCATAGACAGAAGGAGAAGAAGAAGTTTGGCGGACGTGGTGCTAGAGCCAAGTACCAGAAGTCCTATAGGTGAAAGGGCTTGATTCCAGTCAGATGTTTCTCTTGCGGAAAAGTTATCTCTCACGTCTGGGAGGAGTACAAGGAGCGCATAAAGACAGAGCCTGCAGGCAAAGTCCTCGATGACCTGGGCATAGAGCGATACTGCTGCAGGCGCATGCTCCTCTCTCATGTGGAGATTGTGGACACGCTCAGGCGGTACCAGTAAAAGGGAAAGGGGGGTTGTAGGGTAGCCTGGTCCATCCTACAGCGTTCGGGACGCTGTGACCTGAG
>JBHGAU010000139.1:0-3265 GCA_041946675.1 Methanotrichaceae archaeon
GGGTTAGCCAGGGATAAGGGTTAGCCAGGGATAAGGGTTAGCCAGGGATAAGGGTTAGCGCAGGCTTTAAATATCGTAAAATTCTGTTTCTATTGCTAAAGTCGATATGGTCCGGCCCGGCATGGCGCAAGTTTGCTAAACAGGGTACCCAATGCCGTAAATTAGATTATGATGCTAAACGGCGAATATGGGATTTTACTAACTGCTGATGAAGTAGTTTTGTCCCTCTTTGCTTCCAGGAGAGGACAAAATGAGTAAAATGGTAATAAACTGGAAGTAATGCGCTCGAAGAATGAAAATTATCGTTGCCTCTATACTTCTTTCTTGTTCAGAATGATAACATTATTCAACAGCGCCGCAAGATCATCTACTTTCACAGGCTTTGCAATATAACCATCCATGCCAGCATTGAGACATTTCTCACGGTCGCCTTCCAAAGCATATGCGGTTAGAGCTACAATCATTGGTCCGCTCTGCCAGCGTCTTCGTATCTCTTTGGCTGTTTCGAAACCATCCATTTCCGGCATCTGTATATCCATGAGCACCAGATCGTAGGATTGAAGTTCCATGGCTTTAAGTGCCTCAACTCCGTCCGCTGCTACATCAGCCCTGCACCCCAAATACTTGAGCATATGCAGCATGACTCTCTGGTTGATGGCATTATCCTCAGCCAGAAGTATGCGTATATTACCATTTATCTTGCCCTTACGTTGAGATAAGGCCTCATTTGCCTTGGGTAAGTGACCCAAGTATACATCAACCGGCAATGTAAAATGGAATGCGGAACCTTTGCCTACTATACTTTCAATCCAGATTTTGCCACCCATAATCTCGACTAGGCGCTTGCTTATTGCTAGACCTAGGCCAGTCCCGCCGTACTTGCGGGTAGTGGACATGTCTGCCTGACTAAAAGACTGAAAGATCTTATCCATCCTGCCTTGGGGTATGCCAATTCCAGTATCCTTGATCGCGAAATGAAGTCTACATTTGCCATCATCCATAGCCTGAGCGGTCACAAGGGCATCGACGTTTCCTTGCTCTGTGAACTTGACCGCGTTACTGAGCAGGTTGATCAAAATCTGCCTGAGCCTTGTTGGATCGCCTACGATGGCCATCGGGACAGAATCATCTATCCTATAGGCCAAGCTCAGACCTTTCTCCTCAGCCTTGTGAGCTACCAGATCAAGTGATTCTTCTATACAGTATAGGAGATCAAATGGCTGACACTCTAGCTCCATCTTGCCACTATCGATCTTGGAAAAGTCCAGGATATCATTGATTACAGCCAGAAGGGTATCGCCGCTGGACCTTATAGTCTCAATGTGCTCCTTCTGCTCTGGTTTTAGATCCGTATCCAGAAGGATGCCAGTCAACCCAATGATAGCATTCAAAGGAGTTCTGATCTCATGGCTCATATTGGCCAGGAACTCTGCCTTAGCCTCAGCAGCTGCATCGGCCACCTCCTTGGCCTTTAGAAGTTCTGCCTCAGTCTCTTTTTGCTTCATCATCTCATATTGCAGGGCTTCATTAGCCCTCTGAAGCCAGAGTGTCCTCTCTTGAACCCTCATCTCCAGCTCATTCTTAGACTTGAGAAGCTCCTCTTCCATACGCTTGCGGTTTGTGATATCACGTAAGGTGGCTACTCTAACTTGGTTACCGCCCCGTTTGATAGTACGGCCATGTGCTTCAATTGTAAAAACAGATCCATCCTTCCTTACGGCATGGTATTCGCCAATTCTATCCTCACCGGATTTTAACAACTGAGCTACCTTCTCGAAGTCTTCGGGAATAAGGAGATCCTTTAATTGCTTTCCCATAATTTCTGATAGTTTATAACCATGCATCGATGCATATTGTTCATTGGCCTCGATAACTCGACCATTCTCAGAAAATACTATGCCCTCAAAAGTCGCTTGGGCTAGACAACGAAGTCGTTCTTCGCTCTCGGCCATGGCCTCCTCGGCCAGCTTGCGCTCGGTGATATCGCGGGAAATACCTAGGACTGCATACACTTCACCAGCATCAGTTTTCAGAGGGATCAGGTGAGCATCATGCCATGCATGCTTATCCTCAAACCTTATCAGTTTTTCATCATGGACTACATTAGCTGTCTCAATGGCTTTATCTATCCCGCGCTTATGGATATCGACAACTTCAGGAGAGAAGAAGCTAGAGCTGGGTTTCCCAATAATATCCTCGGGAAGAAGTCCCATGCTCCTAGCAGCGGAGTTATTAACATACTTAATTCGGTAATCCCTTCCAAAGATATAGATATAATCATCAGCATTCTCTGCTAGAACTCTATACATCTCCTCGCTCTTCTGTAGGGCATCCTCGGCAAGCTTTCGTTCTGTTATATCCATGCAGATAACTATTTCTGCAGGCGATCCTTCATAGCGAATGAGGTTAGTTGAAACATCTAGAAACTTCTCTTCACCCATCTTCGTGATAACTTTGACTTCATAGCGTGCTTGTTTCTCTTCGCCATTCATTCCCGCTAAAGCCCGCCCCCTTATCATGTCTCGATAATCCGGATGTACGAGGTCGATAAAATCCATGGATAGCAGCTCCTCTGCCGTATACCCAAATATAGAAGAAGCTGCCGAGTTCACATATAGGTGTCTATTATTTCGGTAAACGATGACAGCAACGGGAATAGCATTAGAGATTATCCTGAACTTTTCTTCGTTTTCCTCCTGTACTATCTCAGCGGCCAATAGTTCTTCAAGGCAAGTTCGGCATTCTTCTAGGGCTTCGGATAGAATTTTGGCCGAGTTCGCCGGATCGCTCGGATGTTGTTGATGGAGTTGGTTTATGCGCTCAGAAAGGCTGATTATCCTCTCAGAGAGATTATAAATAGTCATTTCTACCCCGGACTGAGTTGGGATGGATATTATGTATCATTAAAATAAGTTACCCTTCAGCTATGGATTGATATCTCTCCATAGCGTCATATAACTCCAATTCCTGATTACCGGCCGCCTGCATTCTACAGTGGAATTATTATCACTGATCGTATTTGATTTTATATTAGATGGCTTATAAATGTTCTCTCCCAACGACGGACATCCTCAATAATATTTTGTTTTTAGTTTAAATACGCATAACATTGCATATGGATAATTAGTGATCTGTAAAGCTGGGTATATAAAAAATACTGAAGTCAAAATAAAAATGCGAAATCACTAACCTATGCTATATTGGAGTGCGGGGAAAGGGATTCGAACCCTTGAACTCCTGCGAGAATAGATCTTGAGTCTATCAC
>JBHGAU010000140.1:0-3030 GCA_041946675.1 Methanotrichaceae archaeon
GGAATCGATGGGTTTATTAGCAAAGGAGAGAAGCTTGATGGCTACTCTTCGCGGGGTTTTGAGCTATGGCAAGACTTGGTTTCGTTGTCTCGGAGTTCAATAGGGATATCACTTATCAGATGGAGCTGCTCGGCAGAGAGCATGCGCAGTTCCTGGGAGTAGAGGTGGCATCTGTTGTTTATGTTCCTGGCGTCTATGATATGCCGATTGTCGTCAAGAAGATGCTCCGTCGCGACGACATCGACGCAGTGGTAACCATAGGCTGCGTGATCCAGGGGGAGACTGCCCACGACGAGGTAGTAGTGCAGCATGCGGCGCGAAAGCTGATGGACCTATCTTTAGAGTTCGATAAGCCTGTAACTCTGGGGATCACTGGTCCTCGGATGTCCAGGCCGGATGCACATAGGCGTGTTGATTATTCAAAACGCGCAGTCGAGGCTGCGGTTAAGTTGCTCCAGAGGCTGGGCGGTGAGTAGCCTTGGTATCGGTTAGACTAGCCTCCATCCAGGAGTCAACGACTCTGAAGATCTCGGCCATGGCCAAAAGGATGAACGCTTCAGGGCTAGATGTAATAGACATGGGCGTAGGCGAGCCAGATTTCGATACTCCTAGCTACATCGTAGAGGCTGGCTGCAGCTCCATTCGGGCAGGTGAGACCCATTACGCCCCAACGGCTGGCATTCCGGAGCTCAGGAAGGCCATAGCAGAAAAGTTCTGCAACGAGAATAAGCTGAAAGTCACCGCAGACGATGTGGTTGTGACGCCAGGCGCGAAGATGGCAGTCTTCGCTGCCATCCAGGCACTCATCCAGGAGGGCGATGAGTGCCTGATGATCGGCCCGTCATGGGTGAGCTACGAGCCAAGCGTGGCGTTTGCCGGTGGTAAGGTCAATTGGGGCAACGTGGACAAGGATTTCATGCCCCTGAACCTCGCCGAAAGCATAACTCCTAAGACCCGGCTCATCATTGTCAACTCTCCAAGCAACCCCACAGGAGCGGTCTTCGATCGGCAAATCCTAAAAGAGATTCGCGATTTGGCATGCGATCACGATCTCTATGTCATATCGGACGAAATATATGAGAAGATCATTTACGATCATGAGCATATCAGCATCGGCTCAATGGATGGCATGGAGAATAGAACCATTACGGTTAACGGCTTCTCTAAGTCTTACGCCATGACCGGATGGCGTCTTGGCTACATGACAGGTCCCAAGGATACCATAAAATGGGTAACCCGCCTGCTTTCGCATTCGGTCTCTCAGGCCCCAACTTTCGTCATGAGGGCGGGCCTTGTTGCCCTACAGGGGCCTCAAGATGTAGTCCAGGCAATGGTGCAGGAGTTTCGGGCGCGAAGAGACCTGCTGGTCTCGGGCCTAAGAGCGCTGGGAATACCCTGCAGCATGCCGGGAGGGGCGTTTTACGTCTTCCCGGATGTCTCGGAGTTTGGCGGCGGAGATGCATTCACAGACAGGCTGCTCAAGGACGCCCTGATTGCGGCCACGCCAGGATCGGCATTCGGGCCAGGCGGAGTAAACAACGTCCGCCTATCCTACGCCACTTCGCAGGAGCGGCTAAAAGAGGCACTGGAAAGAATAAAGAAGATGCTGGAGTAAGTATATATCATACTTACAGGCCCCCAATTTTTGTGAGCGCTATGGTGGGGACTGCCCTCGATTTTCTGGCCAATGAGACTATCGGTATAATTGGATGCGGCCATCTCGGAAGAACCCTTGCAGAAGAGCTGATTGCTCATGGCTTTCCTAAAGAAAAGCTCATGATCTCTTATGGTGGAAGCGCTTCCACCCTTGAGAGCATAAAGCGGGCGGGCTTGCTTGAAAATATCTCGGACAATGAGGAGATATGCAGGAAATCAAACATCATATTCATATCAGTCAGGCCTCAGGCAATTGCTGGGCTGAGTGGTCTTCATTTTTCAAAGGACGCTCTGGTGGTTTCTTGCATGGCTGGTGTCTACACAGCTTCGCTAAAAGATGCATTGGGCATTGATGTCTATAGAATAATGCCCAGCGGCCCGGCCACAATAAAAGAAAGGAAAGGCATCGCAGCAGTCTATCCTCGTAGTGATAAGCTCATAGGTATTCTATCTCGCATGGGTCTGAAGGTCTTTGAGCTATCAGATGAGGAGATGATGCACGCCTTCACAGTAGGAGTGTGCCTTCCCGCAGCTCTTCTTGTGGCTGGTGAAAAAGAGGCCGATGCAGACCTGGCAGCGAAGATCATCGAAAAAGAGTATCCTGGTTTTGAAGAGATTTACGTATGGGCCAAAGGCGTTTTGCCTGAATTTGATTCCGATGAAGAACGAGACGAGTACGTAAAGAAGATGAGTACTAAGGGCGGTATAACTGAGTCTATAGTCGGTGTCCTGAATTCCGGAAGCACATTCCTAGAAGCGCTGAGAATGGGCATTGCAAGAAGCAGGAATATTGCAGCAAACGAGATGGGGATCATCCATTCATAATTCGATAGCTTCTGCTAAATCTAAATAATCCTCACATGAGGGCATCGTTGATTGAGTCTAGCCACCCGGCAGCGTAAACAGTCTGGAGCACAGCGCTTCCAATAATGTACGCAGGGAAGACTATCCACAGGAGCGACTTGGTTCTGGCCCATGTTTGCTTCAAACTACCTTTGCAGAAGGCACGTGATAGCTTGGTATCTCCATGATGAGGCCGACCTAAATTCGTCCTACCGTTACATTTTATTTGTGAGGAGGTCTAAAGTCTTAATGGCAGCACAAAAGTTCAGTTCGAGGTCGAGCGATGAATAGGAATCTGATCATAGCCTTAGGAGTCGTTGCACTGACCCTCCTGGCAGTTCTGGCCTTCAATCAGATGATGTACCGGCCGGGCTACAGCCCTGATAGCGTCTCACCTCCCTGGAGGATGGGCCCGGGAATGGGTCCAGGGATGATGTACGGGCCCGGCTACAACTACAGTTTCGGTCCGGGAATGATGGGGTACGGAGATATGATGGCCCTCTACTATCCCGATGCTAAGCCCGTATCTTC
>JBHGAU010000141.1:0-2930 GCA_041946675.1 Methanotrichaceae archaeon
TCCTGGAATGGATTGCTAAAAAGCGAAAGATGGATATAGTATATCTCTAGCTTTATTTTGGACTTAATGGATAAATTGTTAATTTAAAGGATGTCAAAGAAGATGGCGCAACAATTGGTGCCAGATACCAGTGTAGTTATAGATGGCAGAATATCTGCCAGGGTAAAAGCAGGCGAGCTTCTAGGGAGGAGAATCGTAATCCCTGAAGCAGTAGTTGCTGAGCTTGAGGCCCAGGCAAATCATGGAAGAGAAACGGGCCTTAAAGGGCTTGAGGAGCTTCGGAGGCTCTCCGAGCTTGCCAAATCTGGAAAGATTGAGCTTGAATATGTTGGAATAAGGCCGAACCTGGATCAGATCAAGCTCGCAGGAGGCGGCGAGATAGATGCCATGATAAGAGACGTGGCCCTTGAGCTTGGCGCCTCTTTTATGACAAGCGATCAGGTCCAGTACAGGGTTGCCCAGGCGATGGGCCTCGATGTCGAATATGTGCGCCCGCAGAGAGAAGCGATCAAGCCAATCTCCCTTGAGAAGTATTTCACAGATGATACGCTCTCCGTTCACCTCAAGGAAGGCGCAGTTCCAATGGCCAAGCGAGGGAAAGTCGGTGATTTCAGCCTGGTCCGGTTGGGCGACAAAACACTCAGCGATAAAGAGCTTCGAGATATCTCCCGAGAGATCTTTGAAAGAGTGAAAGTCGATCCTGATGGCGCTGTGGAGATAGAGAAGATGGGCGCGTCAGTCATCCAGCTTGGGACGATGAGGATAGCCATAACCAAGCCTCCCTTCTCAGATGGTCTCGAAATAACGGCAGTGCGGCCTGTGGCAAAAGTGGATCTGGATTCTTATAAGCATAGTGCAGAGCTCAAGGATCGTCTAAGATCAGGACAAAGAGGATTACTAATTGCAGGCCCGCCCGGCTCAGGAAAATCGACTTTTGCAGCAGGCGTAGCAGAATACCTTCTGAAATGCAATTACGTTGTAAAAACTCTTGAGTCTCCACGTGATTTACAGGTCCCTCCTGAGATCACACAGTATGGACCTCTTGAAGGCAGCATGGAGGCATCTGCGGATATACTGCTTCTCGTTCGTCCGGATTACACAATCTACGATGAGGTCCGGAAGACCAACGACTTCCGCGTCTTCGCAGACATGCGGCTTGCCGGTGTCGGAATGATAGGAGTCGTTCATGCCAACAAGCCGATAGATGCCCTTCAGCGTCTCTTGGGCCGAATCGAGCTCGGCATGATACCACAGGTCGTGGATACTGTGATCTTTATAGAGAAGGGTGAGGTCACAAAGGTTTACGACATCGAGTTCGTTGTAAAGGTTCCTGCCGGCATGACGGAGGTCGATTTGGCGAGACCTGTTATCATCGTCAAGGATTTTGAGATAGGTCTTACAGAATACGAAATGTACACCTATGGCGAGGAGATCGTGGTTATGCCGGTAAAGAAGGCTCCCCATAAGCCCTCCTGGAAGCTGGCATCGCGGGAGATAGAGAAGGAGATCTCTCACCACGTTCGAGGGCCTGTCGATGTCCAAATGCTCACGGATTCAAGCGCTGTGATACATGTTCCTCAGCAAGATGCAGCTAAAGTCATAGGAAAATCCGGCCGCAACATTGAGCAGATAGAAAAGGCCCTTGGTGTGCATATAGATGTTCGTGCTCGCGAGAATGCCTGCGATGGAGAGCTTGTCCCCAAAGTGGAGGAGACTGCAAGGCATATCATTATCTGGTTAAGCGAGTGCACAGGTGAGCCAGTGGATGTTTACGTGGGCGGCGACCTTATATTCACTGCAACTGTCGGCCGCAGAGGCGATATTAAGATTGCCAAATCTTCAGAGATGGCAAAGCAGATATTGAAGCGGCTGAAGCGCGGTGAAAAGATAGAGATCCAGAGAGCGGGAACGGAATAGAATAAGTTTCCGCACCCTTTTTTCTGCCCTTCAAATTCCCAGTGCAAGGCGCAAGGTATTCCTTACTGCAGGAGCCAAGCCCAATATTATAAGAGCAAGCTTTGCCAGATTCCTGAGCGATGGATCCTCCAGACTCTTATCAATCAGGCTCAAGGCAGGCAGCAGCACCAGAAGCTTGAGTGGATACATTACTGCCGCAGTTCCTGTCAGGTTGATGATAAAAGTCGGAACTACATGCTTCTCGTAGTATCCGAACCAGTCAACTCCGATATAAGTTGAGCTCGCATCGAGCATATGGACATAAATTATCATCATGTTAAAGCTATCATTCAGGAATCCAAGCCATGGAATTCCGAGCCTGAGAATGAATAACAATCCGGCAAAGCCCGAGCCTAAGACGGAGACAAGCAAAATCACCCATGCATTTTTAAGCCCTACTGCTGCCAAGGCCGAGATGTTGAGAACCGTCCAGATAAGACCGATTGCTGCATATCCCTTATAGAAGTCCGTTCCAAAGATCTTCCTGTTCAGCAGCAGCGACGTGAACGTCACCAGAAAGACCAGAAAGTAGATCAGAGGCGTTATGAGGAGATATCTCCAGGGAGGTGCAACCATTCCAGTATCCTCGATCACCCTGAGGCTTGCACCCGCGAATATGTATGGAAGAGTATAGAGGACTAGCCCTTCATCCATGTGAAGGTCCAGCCTGCGAAAGAGCCGGATCAAGCCTAAGACTGCTATTCCGAGAATAATGGCCCAGGTAACCGTATTTACTGGATTATATCCCGTGTCGTAAATTATGGGATATACATAGGATCTATATATCCAGTCACTCAGTTCATGAATCACGTCACCCCGATAAACCCTAATCATATTTCTAGCGTTCGTACGCTATAGGCCTGCGGCGGAAAGTATATATATCGTAGAAGGAAATGAGATCTTATCCGTTTTCTAATTTTAGTTGAGGTAATTAGATGGTAGAGGTGTTCAAAGGTACAACTACGGTAGGTGTA
>JBHGAU010000142.1:0-2888 GCA_041946675.1 Methanotrichaceae archaeon
GCGTGCTCCTGGTCGAGCTCAAGATCGCCGTCACCTGACATGACGTTGTAGTACTCAAGCGCGATCTTCTTGTCGATAACCGAAGTGCTGACGTCGATCACGCCTGTCCCTGATACCTTCTGGTTCTCACAGAACTGTTCATACTGCACAGGCGGTATAAGCGGTGGCGTCGCCAGTGCTGTGCTGCAGCATCCGATAAGGACTGCTGCTATTAATGCTGCTACTACTCCCTTCATTCTTCTTCCCCCTATTTTAGCGGATCATACGGAGTGTCGCCCAAAATCGCTAACCCATCGAACATGGGTGATGAGGACCAACCCAATTGAGAGAAAGCCTCCATCTGTATTTCGGGATTACCTCCATAAATTTTTAAGCTATTTCATACCAGGATGGGTAGTTTAAGCTCTATGGCAAATCTGTGACATCTATATTATATAAATTTATCTGTTAATTGCAAGTATCTGCATGGATGCTCGAACGTCATCAGTGCATACTGAAATGCTGGACTGTTCTGCTATCAGGCCTTCAGGCTGTCATATACATGTGAAAATATCTTTGTCCGTCTATGTGGTCCAGATTAGTGGACTTCGCGATATGCTTATATCGCTGCCTTTAAGCGTATTATTTAGCAGAGCATTATTTAAGCGCTAATCGCTCTGGCCCTATTGAAAGCATTCCTTGCCTCAACAGCGTGACCTAGTGCATTGAGAACAATGCCTTTGTTATACCATGCCAAAGCGAGCTTAGGATTGATCTCAATAGCTCTGTTATAAGCCCGAAGTGATTCATTGTGCTTGCCTAATTTGTATAGAGCTCGGCCTTTGTTGTACCATGCTAAGGCAAACTCAGGGTTGATTTCGATAGCCTTATCATAGCACTTGAATGCATCATCGTATTTGCCCAGACTACTTAGGGTTAGGCCTTTATTATTCCACGCAACTGCAAATAGCGGATCAACCTCGATTGCTCTGTCGAAAGCCTTAATGGCTTCTTCGTACTTGCCCAATTTATATAGAGCTTTGCCTTTGTAGCACCAGGCGTTTGCGTATAACGGATTGATCTCGACAGCTTCATTGAAACATTTGATGGCCTCATTGTATTTGCCCTGGCTGATGAGCTTTTGGCCTTTGTCGAACCATGCTACTGGATCCGACTTATTTATCATTTGATAGATCCATATCTTAGATGCCATTTTACCAGTGTTCCTGGATCCTCTCTTAGTTGCGAAAGAATGGGTTTGAAGCCATTGATATGATCTTCTGGTGGGATCTTCGGCAAATATATCCGCAGTGCTCACAAAAAAGACTCTTGCATGTTCTCCGGATTCGCACAACCTCTCCAGATCCTCCTCTGTAGAAGCACCATATTCGATCGTGCGGTCGGATGCGTTGTTATAGTAGTAATCAAGTGGATTTCTGATATACTCTGGCAATACAACGACAAGGTCTCCATCGTGTGTGATATCTCGCAGCTCCGTTGCGAGACCGTTCCAATCGGATCTAGAATAGCTGGTGTAGTATTCATGGTAAAATGGCATGCCTACGGCAAACAAAGCAATGATCAAAAGATAAAGTATGGCGCGATGGGAAGTGAGGGCATACGCCGTCCCATACGCGGCGGCCATTGCGGTATAAATGAAGGGCAGCAGAATTATAAGATATCTGGGAACCATTGGCATCTTATAAGAAAGCAGCAAGCTTGCCAGAAGCGCAACGACGATCACAGTGGTCCACAGTTGGAATTTGGTCGAATCTGTTCTAAATAATTGGACGATGCCAATGATAAATAAAGTTATCAGAAAAAGCTCCGCAATATTGTTATACCCAAAAATCTGCCAAGCGGATTCGTATAAGAATTTAATGCCGTGAGAGCCGAAGGCGGGGGAAGAACTGGTCCTTATGAGAAGATACCGAACAGCTACTATAAGAAGCGGAAGGCTGATTGCAGTAAAAACTGCGAGGGCGTACAGAATCGGTTTGAACTCAGACGGGTTTTTTAGGATTTTTCTGGATTGTACAATTAGTTCAAAGAGGATGAGCGTTCCTATGATGATAAAGGAGTAAAAATGCGTCCAGAAGGCGAATGCTGAAAAAATGCCGAAAAGGATCCAGTATTTCAACTCCCGTGAATCGCGGGCACGAAGATAGTATATTAAGGCTAATGACATGAAAAAAAGAACAGTTGTATAGGCACGAGCCTCTTGAGAGTAATATATGTGGAAGGGTGAGAAAGAAATTAGGGCTGCAGCGATAAGACCGACATCTTCATCCACGAGTTCTTTGCCGATCAGATAGAAAAGGGGGATGGTCAATACCCCAAGTATTGCGGGGACCAGCCGCAGTATGGGCTCACTGTTGCCAAAAATGAGCATAACGTGCTCGATCCAGTAAAAAACAGGCGGATTAAACTCGCCTCCTGTGGTAATGCCCCAAATTTCAAGAAATGATTTCTGCGCATACAAGTAGGTCGTCGCCTCGTCCAGCCAGAGAGAATTGTAGCCAAGGTGATAAAAGCGCAAAAACGCTCCTACAATTGTTAAAAAAATAAGCGCCTGAATGTGTCTGGATTGGCCCGAGAACAATACGTTTCTAAATGGTTGTGTGCCCCAGTTTCTGCTAGTTTGGCTGCTCAGTACCCGCATTACTCTCCACATCCATCGATAGATGCCTTTTACTTGTCAGCAACTCTGTCTCCTTATGTTATCCATCCAATCTATTATTGAGGGGAGGCTACTTACCTGAGAGCCTACTTTGATATTGGTACTTCTGATTAATATCAAAATAGTAACGAATTCTAAGAACGTATTATTAAGAAACAAATTAAGATCCTGCAGTTCGTAATGAAAATAAGTGCTAAAGTAAATACGTATACTATCATAGAAAGGTTGT
>JBHGAU010000143.1:0-2856 GCA_041946675.1 Methanotrichaceae archaeon
GTTCAGAAGCTGGAGATGCTTCAGAAGAGGTATCAGATCAACCCCTCTGGAGAGGGCGGAGAGCTGGAGACGTTTGTCCTCGACGGGCCCATCTTCAAGAAGCGCATCAGGATACTGAAGGCATCCCGTGATTACGAGAGCTATCGGGGGTGGCTTGACATCGAGGAGATGCGACTGGAGGAGAAATGATCCTGCTGGTAGACCTGTGCTACGAGAAGGATGCACTCTCCAAGTACGAGTTTGTGCTCCCCATTGCGAGCGTCCTGAAGCGCGCGAAGGCTTCTTATGAGGTTGTGCATTACACGGATTTGAGCGCAGATCAGCTGGATCGATCAGAGAAGATCATCCTCTGCGGCACGGCTTTGAAGGATAACGCCTACATGGAAGAGATAGACCGGTTCTCCTGGATGAGAATGTGCGAAAAGCCCATGCTTGGCATCTGTGCAGGGATGCAGGTCATCGGATCTGCATTTGGAGGAAGCATCATTCCTATGCATGCCATCGGCCTGGAGAAGGTCGAGATCATCATGGATACGCCACTGCTGGGAGAGCCCAGGCAGATCGACGGCTACCACCTGCACAACTATGGCGTGACCCTGCCCAGCGGCTTTGAGCTAGTGGCTGGAAATCCCAAACGCGTTGAGGCCTTTTTGTACTGCCAGAGGCCCATCTACGGCATAATATTCCACCCAGAAGTGAGGAACAGGTGGATCGTGGAGAGATTTGTAAATTTGTGACTTTGATGTGCTTGCTTATTTAAGCCCACCACACTTATCGAGAGACGGGATATGTTTGTACAGCATCTCGGCCAAATCCTCTATCCTTACAGGTTTGCTGATATAGTCATCCATGCCAGCCTCAATGCATCTCTTTCGGTCATCTTCCATCGCATGTGCTGTGACTGCAATGATATGCGGCGCTCTTTCTCCCCAGCGCTCTCGAATGGCTCTTGAGGCCTCGAAGCCGTCCATCTCTGGCATCTGCACGTCCATTAGGACTATATCGTAGTTCTGGCGCTCCAGCGCCTCCAGAACCTCCAGGCCATTGGCAGCCACATCAGCCACTATCCCCAGCTTCTTTAGCATTCGCAAGGCAACATTCTGGTTTATCAGGTTGTCTTCAGCCAGCAGCAGCTTCAGAGAGCTGAGCTGATCAGTCTGCATACACGTATGGTGAATTCGTTTTGCGGCCGGCAGATGAGATCCATTTAGGGGAACACCTACAACGATTGTGAAGTGAAATGTGCTGCCCCTGCCAGGTTCGCTTTCGACCCAAATGTTGCCGCCCATGAGTTCTACAAGCCTTTTGCTGATGGCAAGTCCCAGGCCGGTTCCTCCGTATTTGCGGGAGGCGGACATGTCCAGTTGGCTGAAAGACTGGAATAGACTGTTCATTCGGTCTTGGGGAATGCCGATGCCCGTATCCTGAACGGCGAAATGCAAATTGAATTTCCCGTCGCTCCTGGGATGGCCGGTGACTGAAACGGAGATTTCTCCAGCATCCGTGAATTTCACTGCATTGCTAAGGAGGTTTACCAGAACCTGACAGAGGCTAGTGACATCGCCTACCACTATTCTAGGGACTCGATCTTCAATTAAGTAGTTTAAAGTAAGATACTTTTCCGCGGCCTTGCGCGCTACGAGGTCCATGGACCCATCGATGCATCTATGCAGATCAAAAGGCTGATTCTCTATCTTCCTCTTTCCCTCTTCGAGCTTGGAGAAGTCCAAGATGTTGTTGATTATGGATATTAAAATGTCTGCACTGCTTTGCACAATCTCTAAACACTCGCGTTGATCGGAGTCAAGGGATGTATCAAGAAGGAGCCCAGTCATGCCAATGATTGCATTAAGCGGCGTGCGGATCTCGTGGCTCATGTTCGCCAGGAACTGAGCTTTAGCGCGTGCTGCCTCCTCAGCAGCCTCTTTTGCGCGCAGCAACTCATTTTCAGCTGCTATGCGATCCGTCAGGTCGGCGATAACTGATATTGAACCCGCAATTCGATCTCCAACTCGTCGAGGTACGCCTGTGGCCTGTACCCAAATAATCCTTCCGTCTGATCTTCTCAGGCGGAGGTTGTATGTAGATGTCTCGCCTGCTAGCCGCCTTGCTCTCTCTTGATTGAGCATAGGCAGATCTTCGGGGGTAATAAAATCGTCCATTGACTTGCCGATAATATCTTCTAAAGGTTTGCCCACCATTCGAGCAAACGCTGGATTGACATATTCAATACGCCATTTTTCGCCGGTCACCAATAATCCTTGACCAACCGTGTTCATGATATCGGCAAAATCCAGCTCAGGCCCTGCGCTCGCATCAGAACACGGTTGCCAGTTTCGGGTGCCATTACCCTGCCTGAGCTTGTCTATCTCTTCTTTCACAATCTCCTACCTCTCGGCTCAAAGCATAATGAAGACCCAACCAAAGGTTGGTCACTAATAATACTTATATTAGATAAAACTTTTCGAGAAGAAATAGAATTGATTTCTCACCGTGAGGTTTTTCTTCATTGCATCTTAATCTTGTTCTTGCCCATAGCTTTCTCCCTCCCCGAACCGCTTGTAGAGTTTGTGCGCCTTATCGATGGTTGTTATCTCCAGGATCTTGAGCAGCTTATCCTCCTCACAGATTTGATAAAACACGGTGAACGATCGCCCGATACGCAATCGATAGAGCTTATAACCTATGGCCAGGGAAGGGGTCCTCTGCAAGGGCATGACGTTTCCACGAGCCTTGCTTTCTCCTAACGGAAATGCAAGAACATATTCTTGCGGAACGCCGTCAATAACCAGATCCTGGAGGCTTCTGAAGCCGAACCTCTCGTAGTAACCGGGATTTTTCCAATGCTCTGCCTTT
>JBHGAU010000144.1:0-2651 GCA_041946675.1 Methanotrichaceae archaeon
GGATAGAATAGAGGCCTCCGGAGCCTCGGACCCGGGTTCGAATCCCGGCGGGTCCGCTATCATTCGCTATCATTTTCTGATTCTCTAAGCATTTTGGGGACTTGGCCTAACGATGTTTGATAGTGTTTAATTCGCCTATAATCTCTGCAGCAACCGTGGGGGGAACCTTATAACGCTCGCAAATAGTCAACACTCTGTGAAGTTCATCCCTCTCAGCAGAGGCTGTATGCTGAGCAGCGTATAACATTGCCCCTGGATATCCCTCTTTCAGCAGCATCTCCTGAATAGTTTCCAGCAGATTCTCATCGATATGTATTGCTGTTGCGCCAATTTTATCGATTACCTTTGCAATCTTAGGATCGCTCAAATCTACATTTGTTTCACGGGGAACGCTGACCTCCTGGATGAAATCCAATGCCTTCTTGGAGACCCCGCTCATTATCAGCTCGGATGCGAGCTTCTTTAGCGTCTTTCTCTGCAGGATTGCTTCAGCCTCTAGAGCTCTGTAGGCATCAGGCGTAATCTCTATCCTTGTATATCTATTACTGGGCATTCGATCAAAGCGCCTCTTCTCGCCACTTGATAAACCCTATAGATAATTATGTGTATTAAAAGACTACGTATACGATTCTGATATTTCTTGAGAAGATCTATGCTTTGAGCCTGACGATAAGATAGGACAAGAGTAGATCCTACGGCTGTTGCATTAAATCTGCTTCTTACCACTCATTATAGCTTTTTACCTTTTTCACCATAAGGGATAAATACTATATATCCAAAAAAGGAAAATAACCAAAATTTTAAAGGAAGGAAAAGATATGGCTAAATCAGCACGTGCAAATGTGTTTCCCTACTGGATAGCGATACTGATAATATGTGTCGTAGCTTTAATAGCGATGGGATCGATGTAAACTCAAAATCTGCCGATTGAATAATAAGACAAAAATAGCACCGCATAGGTTATATGGTGGCGAAAATGGTGCTAGGTTCCTTATGCCTATGCGGCCTTAGCCTTTATTTATTTAATTATGAACATATATCAGAAGGGCAGATTAAATAAAAGGTCACTGGCTTTTGAGCATATCCTTCAGAAGCAATCTAGGTCTTTTCAATGATTGAGCCTCATCATAAAAACTTTCCCACGGATCTCGCTTCTTTTTTATCATATTGATCATATTTCCCATATTATAATATCTTGAATTGATCCCACTGCCATCAAGCTCACTCCACTCAATGGGTGCATCCACAGGCGCGCCCGGCCTGGCCCTTACAGCATATGGAGCGACGGAGGTCTGACCATATGAATTGCGCAGGGTATCCAAGAAAACGCTGCCGCGGCGTTTTTCCTTATGCTCCTCCAGGGTAAATAGTTCAGGATTCTGGTCGACTAGGTAATTTGCCAGCTCTTGTGAGAAGGAGCGAGCTTCATCAAAACTCTCGCTTCTAATTAGTGGAAAGGCCACATGTAATCCTCTCGAGCCCGTCAGCATGATAAACGATCTGAGTTCAAGCTTCTCGGAAACATCCTTGATATAAAAGGCTGCAGATCTGACCTGTTCAAAACCATCTGAAGGGTCGAGATCGATTATAATCTTATCAGGGCAGAATAGCTTATCCGCCCTGCTTAGCCATATATGCGGCGTTATACAAGCAAGATTGGCCAGATATATAAGCGTAGCTTCATTATTGCATAATAGGTGTGTTACGCTCCCGCCCTCTTTTTTGTTTATGGTAGTCCTGTCTATCCAATCCGGGAAGTAGTCTTGAATATTCTGCTGAAAGAAACCGCTTTTCCCTATGCCGCTCGGGAATCTGTGCATGGTGACTGGCCTATCCTTCATATGAGGGAGCATAAATCCGGATATTTTTCTGTAATAATCGATCAAATCACCTTTAGTTATGCCGTCATCAGGAAAAAGGATTTTATCTAAATTAGTAGGCTCAAAACTATATAGGTCTTTATAAGTAGAAGCTATCGTTTTCTCATAGCTTCTTTCATCCTTTTTTGCCATTAAATCCCCTTAGAGAGCTTTATTGAAATATACCATTTGTTATCCATAAAGTAATTAAGCATGTAAGATATACTTATTATGCAATAAATTCTAGGGGTTGGTTAGTTGAAAGGATCATCTAAGGTATATCTGTTGGCAAAGATTATGCTGCCACTGCTTTTACTGGCAGCAATCGTTCTTCCGGCCAGTGCAGAGGACCTGGGTTTCGGTACACCCAGCATTCAAATAACTTCGCCAGGTGATAATACAACAGTTCCGGCAGGCAATGTAACTATTACCGTTCATGTCGATGATTTTACGGTCGAGGATAATTTTGGAGCTGCCAATGTAGACGGTCAAGGTCATATACATTACTTCAAGGATGTCGCAGTGCCGACCACGCCCGGCAAGATCGCCGTAACAGCCAATGATACATGGGTTATGTCCGCCAATACCAGCTATACCTGGCCTAACATAGCGGCTGGGATGCATAGATTTGCCACAGAACTAGTGAACAACGATCATACGCCCCTGAACCCACCGAAATATGCTATGGTAAATGTAACTGCTACCTAAACATCTGTCGGCCTAAACATCTGTCGGCCTAAACATCTGTTGGCCTAAACATCTGTTGGCCTAAACATCTGTTGGCCTAAACAT
>JBHGAU010000145.1:0-2143 GCA_041946675.1 Methanotrichaceae archaeon
TGCGCCCTGCGAAGGCATAGATTGCTAGATCTTGAACTAGCAATCAATTCTTTTTTTATTTTATGGGGGTTAGTATGATAAGATGGATTATACTGTCAATATTACTTCTTATAATGGGTCTAGCATCTGCCACAGTCGAGGATATGGGCAATAACGCTGAGACCGGCAGTATATTGCCGACTACGCTGACTACGCCATCGATTCCATCGATGTCTATATCTACGCCCAATATCTGCATGTCTGGTGGTTATTTAAGAGTCGGTGTGCAGCTAACAGGTCCACAAACCGAAGCCGATAAAGGTTATACGACTCAGGGAAAAAGCCTTGATTTCATAGTGACTGTGAAGAACGAAGGATCACTGGATGCAGATGCAGAATTAGGCATAGATCCCGAGGGCTGTGACCTCAGCTGGTTTAGCTGGACTACAAAAACAATGAAGGTTCCAGCCGGGGCATCACGCTCTGAACAGCTCCAAGTAAAGCCAGATATCAATGCTGTTGCCGGTGATTATAGCTTCAAAGTAGACGCTTCCGCAAAATGCTATAGATCGGAATGCGGTGAAGCATCCTTCAAAATACAGGATTATGATTATGCATCCGAAACTGCGATAAGCGGTACAGGCCAATTCCAGCTCACTAAAGATCTCAGCTCAATGAATTCCGGTGTCAGGGCCAAAAAGGATATATCATTCAGCGGGAGCGTTGATGCTATTGTCAAGAACGAGTATCTGGTAGAGCAGGCAAAGGGCAGAAATCCCAACTTCGAAGAGCAGGATGCAGTGGATAACTACTTGGCTGTCAACCCAGGAGATGCGTTGCTTGGAACGGAGAATTTCAAAAGCTCTGCTGTTTTCGGAGGAGTGGGTGCCAAATTAACAGAGGCATATAATGTTAAGGAGATGGAATTCAAGAATCAGGATTTCAACCTGCACCAGACAGGGTCTCTGAAGAAGATGGCTGAGTTCAGGACGGCTGACAACTTCACTGGATACTATCTCATCGATGCCAAGCAGATAAATCCCGGCCAGAAGAACCTGAAAGAGCATGAGGAGTTCCTTGGATCCTTCGAAATAAACAGGAGAATACTCTTCAGAGATAAACCAACAGTTACTACTGCATGCTTTGATGGCCCTTGTTCAGGCAGCACCACAGTCGCAAAGCCGAGTTTCGCTAGTCCATGTCTAAGCAGCTCATGCAATAACTTCGCAGATAGCTTGAACGCCTTTACGAAATCTGCATGAAATATATTTTTTTAAAATTTTTTCAGCCATTTGTCGATATGACCGGCTTTTGGAGAGGTATTCACTATACTATATATAGCAGCCACAAGCTTAAAATAGCTCTCTGATTGTCTTCTTGACTTGGGTGTTAGGGTTATCAGGAGAGGAGGTTCAGCCTGGTATGCCAGAACTATAAATCCGCCGTATAGGTTGGATTACTATATTCTGAGCTTACTCATATCCAGGCCTAAAGGAGGTAAGTGTGGAATGAATCAAAGGTTGGTTGTTCTAGCGATCATCACATTGGCCCTGGTGGGAACGGTGAGCGCTGCCAACTATATGTACGAGAAATCATCCGTAAAAGGGGTAGGTTACAGAAACCTGGAGATTGTGATCTCCACCCAGAGTGGCTTTGGCGGAAATAAGCTGGTGGAGAAACAATCGGGCTCTGGAAACGTAATAACCTCGAATATCGAGATCGAAGCAGAGAGGCAGCTGGCACCTGACGGCAGCGCTCTTGCGGACTGCGATTACGCAAATTCAATTCCGATGGACTACATCAACTTCACGTCGGATCAGGAGCTAGAGTACATGCCGGTATCCTATCAGACAGGAACATATGATCAGAAGTGGATCGATAAGCTATGCGTCCAGAACTATAAGATAGGCGCCGTTATGACAGAGATGTACACCCATGCAGAGCATCTGCAGAAGACGACTGAGGTAAAGACCAGATCTTACGGCAATACATATCCTAATGCTTGTTGCACAGGTGTTCTTGAAGCCAACATCAACAGCAACGTTATAGGTGTTGCCCATATCGGATGGCTATCCAGAGACCCCCAGGCAAACAATCCGACATCGCTTAAGGGACGCCATGCAGAGTATGGCAGGTCCGTTGAGGATCTGACCGGTGTCTTCTC
>JBHGAU010000015.1:0-46533 GCA_041946675.1 Methanotrichaceae archaeon
GCAATCTGTCGGCGCAGGAAGCCGTGGAAGCCCCGCTCTTTAGGGCGGGGAGCAGTCACCCCAAGAGAGATGATAAATCTACATGAAAGCATCACTGGAAGTTACTATAGATAAATTATTTAACGGAGCAATGCAAAATATAATCTTTCGTTCATATCCGTGAAGAATGAGGCGTTTATATGAATGAGGCGTTTATATGAATGTGCATAGTATGATTATCTTATTTGCATTGTTCGTCTCTCTAGCAGGAATTGCATATGGCCAGAATGAGATGAACAATGCAACAACAGGGATCACGCCCTCCGTGGCAGTTATGGATCAGGCAGCTGTAGGCAATAACATCACCGCTAATATCACCGTGGCAGAGGTCATTTCAGATGGGCCGGGCTGGATTGCCATCCATAACGATCTCTTCGGCCACCCAGGTGGCGTGATTGGATATACTCATGTCAATACCGGGAGAAACAGCAATGTCCCAGTCATCATCCATACATTTGTGGCGACAGATGGCCTGCTTGCAGTCCTCCACTACGATCGAGGGATGCCAGGGACATTTGAGTACCCGGCGGTAGATATAGAGCAGAGGGCCAGTGGACAGATAGTAATTAAGCCTTTCAGCATCAAGGCTACGCCGAATATAATGCTTATGAACCTCACGCAGATGGCTAGAAATATGGGGGTTTGCGGGAAATGAGGTTATAGGCCATATAGCGCGTCAACCATATGGCCAAGGATCTTGCCATCTCTATAAGCTATTGGGTGCATATCACTCATATTTTATATTTCCGGTTTTCCCTATTTTGCAAACTTCTAGAATGCCGATTCAATAAATGGTATATGACAGATATTTGTCTCCCCAGGTATTAGATCAATATCCCAGACATTCGTTTATCAATATCAGTGTGATCCTGCCTGTTCGCCTTTCATTCGCTAATATCACGCATTTCCCTATCTGGCTTGGGGTGCCCTGCGCCTTCCTGGTACGTGCATCCTCTAATAGATATGCATACTCCCTTACCCTTTGCAGAGCATCAGAGAGCGTTGGAACTATCTTATTCACGCCCGAAACGAGTATCAGGTTCTTGGCTGCAAAAGGCCAGGCGCCAATCCGACTGCCTGTGGCATCGCAGGATATAAGCTCCCCTGTCATGGTGATGGCATTGACTCCTGAGAGGAAGTACTCAGAGCTAACCGATTTTCTTCTAAGCTCATTTCTTTTCTGGGCATCATTCTCTGATGTCACAATTTTATGTAAATTCTTCCAGTCTTGCTGTCCGCTATTTAGAAGATCCTGATAGCCTATCTCAATAAGCGTAGTTGATGAGCCGTTCATGACTTCGGAGCCCTTAGGTATTAATTCCTTTATCTTTTCAAGGGCAGCTTTTGCATCGGAGACACGAATGACCTTTATATTGGCCTTCTTTTCGATAGACTGAACCGTTGAAGCGATATCATCTTCAGAGGGTATCTTGCTCCATCTCCTTGGATCAAGATTTAGCTCAGGCAGAAGATTGGCTGCACTGTATTTGGTAATATTCGCCGTTTAGAACACCTCACTAAATTATCCATCTCGAACTTATTGATATAGTATAAGGTAGTGCATTCAGATTAAAGATAATGTCGGCAAGATTTAATTTTCAGGGTAAGCATGCGACTATGATAGCATCGAAGCTAGCTAAAAAATGTTTTAACATCGCAGTTCTCTCCGCCGGAGCATACAACCTTTGTCCTTTCGACTGCTTTCACCTTTGCGAAGTTGGCTCCAAGCGCTGCTCCAACGCCTGCTGCTCCGGCAGTTAGGTGATGATCCTTCTCATCCTTCACAGCTCTCCCCCTTAGGTATGTCCGGAGCACTTGTTACCAATCCGAATCTATGCGCTTAGTAAACTATCTGAGTCTACATTTTCATCTTAGCTTCGATATACTCTTTCAATGCCACTGCATTGTTATGTCTCTCATCTTTGGCTCCATAGAGCAAGATCACATCGCCTTCTTTCACCTTGGCGGTGATTTGATCGATCGGCTCTATCTTCTGATCAAGCTCTTTGAAAAACTTATCCCGAAACTCAGTCCACTTGGCGGGGTCATGCCCAAACCATTTTCTCAGTTCATTGCTTGGGGCGATCTCCTTCAGCCAGAGGTCAACTTTTACTTCATCTTTTCTGAGGCCTCTTGGCCAGAGCCTATCCACTAATATCCTGAAGCCTCTTCCTGTGGGAGCATTATAAATCCTTTCTGTCTTTATCATTTTAAAGCCTTCAGACAGATCTCAATCTTAAGTCTGAGGCAAAATAATTTCCGATTATTGTAGTTGAGATTTTTCTTGAAATAAATAATCATGATATGAATAAGGCTGAAATAATACAAGCGAATATGCAATGACTTGAATATGCAATGACT
This sequence comes from Methanotrichaceae archaeon, assembly GCA_041946675.1. GTDB lineage: Archaea > Halobacteriota > Methanosarcinia > Methanotrichales > Methanotrichaceae > CAWBKV01. The sequence goes on from JBHGAU010000015.1 coordinate 2,401, forward strand.
TTAGGAATGGGCTCACAAGTAAATGGGAATCCGTTTCACAAGAAAAAAATCAACTAGGTCGTCTGATAATATCGCCAAGAAGTTGAGCTGAGATTATCGGCGGCCTAGCTGAGATTGGGGATTCGATGATCTTCCAAGAGCCTTCACTGTCGTCCAGTTCTGAGCATTACCATCAGCTCTACAATATGTAGCTTATGGATAAATTGGATACCTCCAGTCTGAATCATACCTATACGGGGTAGGGTAATCGTAGAAGACAGGATAGATCATAACCCCATTTCGATAATAGGATGGTGACCAATACGAATTACTAAGAAACGGCCAAGCAACATTTCGGTACCATGGATCAAAAACGGCGGAATCATAGTATACGGGATATGCTATCCCAGGTCCCCAATTATAAACGGGATGATGATTAACAACATATCCGCCTGAAAGCCAGTCTCCACTCCCTTTGGCTTTTTCTCCTGTGCTTGGTGCAATGTTTGCTAGAAGCATGCAAGCAAAGATAACAGCGATTGCCAGTAATTTCTTCATCTATTCTCATCTCCTCTCGTTTAATCAAGCCAATTATAAAGCTAAACGTATTTACATTTTTTTAATTTAATATTCGTATTCAGGTTTCTAATATTAATTCTGCAACAGTGGATTGACTATACTCATAATAAATCACCCAAAGGGCGCAAAATCGCCTTATATCTGATAGCCGAGATCTTCCTCTATGCTAAGCCTCGCAATACCCATCAATTATTATCTTGATTGCAATATTCAAAAGTTCTATAGCTGCGAGCAAAATGCCAAAAGATTACTCTCTTTTGCCTTTTGCTTACCATACTGTCCTGATCAAAGCACATTTAACCAGAACGGCAACCAGGCAAGCACCTATAATTGCCCCAAGCATAATAAATGCCTCAACTAAGAAAGCATTCGCAAAACCAAGCCACCCTCTGATAAGGTTCTCGACGGGCTGGATTATGCTGCTTATTAAGGTGCTTACTCTCCATGCTTCTTGATAAATTATCTGGCGCCAAAACGCCCAATTTCTAAGTTCTATTTCTTCTACCATTTTCAACTCCCTTGAAGAACTGGCCTTCTTTAGGGGATTATTTTATCCGGCCAATACTTTCAAACCTAAACTATAATGATATTTTTCTAAATGCAATACTGCCATATACCCAATCCAAATCATTGGATTAGGCCTTATAGACCGGGTTTCATTATGGATGCATCTAAGGATACATCATTGCCGTGCTCTTGACCAAAAAAGGAGAAAATGAGCCTCGACATATTACTTAGCTTTTAGCGCAACATATAAAAATTTAACTCTCGAACTAACGGGCTTGGGGATATAAGCTATTTTATTGGGATGATTGCATTGCCAAGCCTATGAGAATAACATATCCTGGCTCGCTTACCCGGCGCGATCCCGTTCTAGCTGAAGAACCAGGTGTTGATGTTTTGATAATCGATATAATTATGGAGTCGTTTTGTAGAAAGTAAAGGGGCGGCAGATATATGCCGCTCATACTATCATTTCTGATGGTATTATCATTACATCCTTATCGTACCTGCTACAGTTGAGGATGTCCTATTCCCTGGCAGCCCAAAGGCAACGATGTAGCCACCTGCATTCGTAACCTGTCCGCCTGATCCTGTAGGCACAAGCAGCATGCCGTTTCCTATCGAAGGTCCGCCTATTCCAACGGGCGCACCCACATTGAACTCCCACAGTTCTTTGCCTGTGTCTGCGTCTAGGGCCATCAGGATTCCTGTGGATATCTGCGGTGATTCTGTTGGGCCTCCGAAGTCGGTGCTGTAATTATAGGGCACGCCCATGGAAGTGAGATGTCCTGCGAAGACCACTCCATTAGTTACCAGAGGCGAGCAATATGTCGGATACGGTGTATCGACCTTCCACTTGGTTTTGCCGGTCGCGGGATCAAGGGCAACTATCGATCCGTTCCCTATGCCGTTGGTCATGGATGTAAAGTTGGGCTTCACAATCGTTTCCGAGCCTTGGCCGACGATATAATCGTATCCCTGATTGGATACTGCTGCATAAATTGTGCTGTTGTCAAAGGCCGTGTAGTCTTCGATTCCGTCGCCAGAGCCAGGCCAGACCAACTGGACGGTGGTGCCATTCGGGAATGTTGTCATTTTGCCCATGTAAAGTATGGCTAAGTTTTTCCACCAGATGGGCTTTCCAGTGGTTGCATTCATTGCCATGATGTCGCCCCTCTTATTATGGCCGATGACTATCTTCTGTGCAGTTCCATTTATTTCTGCAGTCATAAGATTGGTGCCCCATGTTGTATCCCAGTCATGCGTGTCGGGAAGCGTAACGTTGAGTACTGTGCCGTATGACACAAAGGGCGTTGCCCAGAGGACCTTTCCATCTGTTATATTAATAGCCATCACGTGGTTTGCGTACAGGTTCGGTGGCGGCCTGGTAGTGGCATAGAAATCCGGGGCAGGGTTGCCGGTAGGTATGTAGACTATGCCCTTTTCAGTATCAATTGCACCTCCGGACCAGGCTGATGCCCCGCCGTTAACGCTGGCGTTCTTTCCTGTAACCCACTCTCCCTCAGTGGTATTGATCGTCCAGAGTATCTTGCCTGTCGCTTTATCAAGGGCGGTCACTGAGCCCTTATTTGGCATACCAAAAGGCGGCGCATCACCCAGGGCAGATCCGGCTATCACATAGTTCTTCCATATGAGAGGGGGTGCAGATATCCTGAAAGCTCCGCCTAATGGCCTAATAGGTCCTGAATTCCAGATCAACTTGCCGCTGGTGGCATCTAAGGCCACTATGCCACCCGCAGAGCCCGTGGGAGCATATATGACACCATTCTCATACGCCATGCCATGTGAGCTTGCTGATCTGGGAAGTTTTACTATAGTCGGAATATAGGGGGTGTACTTCCACTTTGTCAAGCCTGTATTCAGATCAAATGCGATAACCTGCATGATGGCATTGGTTTGAGTGTAACCTGTATCCCCAATGATAAGTGGCGGATTCTCAATTGTAAAGTTGGTATTGAGTATCCACTTAACCTGGAGCTGATTTACATTATCCTTGCCTATCACTGTCTGAGGGCTATGCCTGGACATGGCGCTATCATAGTTCATTATTGGCCAGTCCTGGGCAGAGACTACTACAATAGCCAGCAGAAAAGTCAAGGCTAGCAATAATATTTTCTTCATATCTCCTCTATGCATCTTTTAGAATGCCACATCGATAATTATGGGCCGGCATTATATGTGTGTGCAGTATTGCACCCCTATTTAGTAGACGAACCATAGTAACAAAGTTTAGCTTTCATCCGTATACTTGATGCGGTATTCTATAATTAATTTGTAATGTGCAAAGGTATAAATCTATGTTAGATATTTTTGCCCTCGATTAGTTATTCATATCAAAGGCCGAACTTATTTATCTGCAGGCGATATTTCAGAAATGTATAATGGTGACGTGAAGGGTGCCGGCCCGATTGCAATGCCGAAGATTCTTGAGACATTATATTTTATCTAATAACCTCTTTTGAAATTACTTAAACTCTGTGCTTTATCGTGAATGCTCACCTCAAAGTTCTTACCTTCCCATTTGCTGGCCTCCGGCCAGAAGAACGTAAAGGCCACCTTTGATCCGACAGGCAGCTTATCCGTTGGCAAATCTGCATAATATACTCTCAGCCCCGAATCTCCAGCTTTAGTATCATGGGAACTCTTCCAATCATCTATGCTCCAGCGGATAACAGTATTCTTAAGCGCTTCAACCCTCAAGGTTTTCCCTTCCTGAATACGGCTAACCTTGTTATTGAAACGCCAGGCAATAAATGGAGAAACGACCTTTTGTTCTTGATAGCGCTGTACAGTCTTCAAAGGCATATCAAAAACCTTTCCATCATGTAGTGAACGCCGGAGTTTGATATATTCCGCGTGAGCCCACATTAACGGCGTGGCTGATTTCGATGGCGAACCGCTAAACAATCCCTTTTCAGGTATATCGGATACATCCCAGACCTGCTCGGGGATAAGCCCACCCGCGCTCGTCTGGGCTTCCATCACGGCAAGTAAGTACTTTGCCTTTGAGATATTGCCCGCTGCAAGCTCATAATGAGCCCTCTCACCTGCCAGAAGCGGCCAGCCTCTGCCTATGCCGGTGCCGTCATAAGGGCTGCCGTCTTCATGCTCTCCATAGCCATCCAGATTATAGCGATGCCAGACAGGTCCTGTAGCAGTTCCCGTCTTAAGTAGGGTATCTATTACTTTTATAGTATTAGTTATGCGTGGATCATGTGGAGATCGGAGTCCAAAGCGAACAAGGGCAAGTGCTCCGGGGCTAATGACCTGAGAAACCGGGACCATTTCAGCTATATCTGGAGGACGATTTTTGATTGAAATAAAGCCCTGCTCAGGGGAAGTAAATGATGCCATACTTGATGGGGCAAGCCTGACGTAGTAACCTTCCACATCGAACCTGCGAGCAAGCTCCGTATCTGTTATGTATGTCCAGCGCTCGATCCCATCGTTCCAGATATCGGCAGTCTCTTGCAGATATCTCGCCATTCCTTCTTCTCCTGCTTCTTTGGCAAAATCCGAAGCTTCCAATAGCGCCGATACCTCGACTGCCAGAGTGAAGGGTGAATATCCAGGATCTTCCTCCCATCTATCCTCCTGCGTTACTGGGCCATTATGTACTAAAAAGCTTGCAGCCTTGCGAACCATCGGCCATGGATCAATGCCATTCAGCCTTCCTATCCTTCTGAACGTTCCCGCAAGAAGGATTGGAAAGGCGGTCTCATCCATCTGCGTGCCTCTCCAGTAGGGCGTTCCATCCAGCCACATGTTCTGGGGCCAATGTCCGTCTGCCTCCTGAGTGCATATGAGGTAGAAAAGTGTTCGGCGTGCGCCTTGGTCATCCCCGGCAGCCAGCAGACCCCCTGCGCCTTCAACCAGATCTCGCGGCCAGATGAGATGGTAACCTCCGAGATCGTTATCGCCCTTGATGTCTCCCCATGGGATGGATAGGCTGGCTACGATACCTCCCTGAAATGACTGGGATTCGTGGGTGGCTAAGACTGCAGTGCTTACACGATAGATATCGAATCCGCTTGCATTTACTTCCCCAAGGTTATAGCACTTTGACTGGAACTCTTTCCATCCTCTTATATAGCTATCCTTGATTTTATCGAAGTCTTGCAGCAAGGCAGCTTTCGCCTGCAGCCCGGCTTCTGCGGGACCTCCTCCAAAGGCCAGAGCCATGATAAACATACCCTTGCAGCCGTGCAGGTCTATTTCACCTGTCAAGGCAATATTCCCATCCGTTACCCTGGGATAGTGCCACATCATCCTTTTGTGGGCATTGATATCCTGCCAGCCATCGCTTATTCCCATATAGCCACAACTCATGCCAATAAAGGGCGTCGAACAGGCTAGGGCCATGGAAATGCCCTCTCGCTGAGCAAAAAGCATGGGAAATCCTTTGTAATCTCCTGCAAAACCGTTATTTTCATATCCATGGTTGTTGATATGGGGGGTCAGAATTGTGTAAAGATGATAATTTTCAAGATTGCCCTGAATTGGCTCAAATTTGACTTTCAGCAGTAGCACATTCCTGTAAGGATCTGTAAGAACTGTTTTGACGATACGATATTTTTCTTGTATACACGTATTGATTAGCCTATATGCAGGCACTCCTTGCTCCAAAAGCTTGATCTCATGAGCTGTATGGACCTTCTCCTCAGAAAAAAAGCGATTGCCATCAGATACCAAGAATTGAAGGTCTCTTGTGTTTGCGTGATCTACATCCGGATAATAGACTTCATTGATAATTCCATTAGAGATGGTGAACCAGACCCTGCTTCCACGGGGAAATGAAGTGCCAACGCCACTTTTGGCGCTTGATGTCCAGTTGGGGGCAATTCCAGGATGGCCCGGTGGATTAGCGTTATTCAATATTTGTCACCTCACGTCATCCTTTTATTCTAACCCTCCACCAGGCCATCGGGCATTTATCTCAGAGCTGGCAGAGTTAACAGCCAATATTTCGATTTGATCATTAGCGATTAAAATTGTGTATAAATGACCTGAGATCTTTTCTTATGCGAAGTCCGCCGATCCATTTTTTGGCATGATCAAAATATTGCTCGGACTTCGTACGTATTGCCGATAAGAGGCGAAGTACTAACGCCGATATCACAACAACAATCACAGTTGCCCAAAATTTTAATTTCATTCAAAACACCTGAGCTATACGCTCAAGTATATTTGTTACAGAAAACATTTAAAATTTTTGGAACCTGGATTTCATATATCTGGCTATATGTCTATTGGCAATCTAGTATTCATAGACGAAACAGCGATCAATCAGCTCGAATTCTCTGAAAACCACTGTCAAATGAAGGACGGATATCCTCCTCAAGATTATACCTCCAGCAGCAGCTACCTTAATCCGCACCTATGATATATCAAGCGATTCAAAAATCGAAATGATGAGAAGGGAATAATTATTATACCTTCTTATCTGACTTCACTATTGGATTTAATACTTAGGGAATATTAATATTTGGATAATGGCTGGATTGAAAGTATTCTTTGAGATACTTCTTCTTTTGGCATTGATTCTTGAACTGTCAATTTGCGCACAGGCAAACGCTCCATCAAGCCAGGGATTGCCGCCGGGAAAGCTTATAGATATAAAGAACGGAACATTCAATCTGGACAACCTTACAGTCCCTCTTAATACAACTGTAATATGGGCTAACCATGATACAAATCCTATAAAAGTAGTTGCTGATGATAACTCATTTGATTCTGGAGAGATTTATCCGAGCGGTTACGAGTATAGATACATCTTCCTGCAACCCGGAGTATATGGGTACCATTCTAAGGACAGCCCATCCATGCACGGGCAGATAGTTGTCGCCAACGCTGACGGCACTCTGCCCAAGATCACTAAAACATCAGCATCTTCAACTCAAAACAATAATACCACACAAGCAAACCAGACTGCACCGCAGATTAGCAGGGCAGCTCAATCCCAGAAGGTCATCATCGGATTGATGGCTAAAAATATAGCCTTTAACGCCAGCAAGATCACTGTACCTGCCGGGGCTCAGGTAACTATAAACTTCGATAATCAGGACGGCGGCGTGCCTCATAACTTTGCGCTCTATCAATCATCTTCGTCTACAAATGCCATATTCAAGGGCGAGATAATAACGGGTCCCAGGAAGACCGCCTACTCATTTACAGCCCCAAGCAAGCCCGGTACATACTACTTCCAGTGTGACATCCACCCAACGCAGATGAACGGCCAATTTATAGTGCAATGAGTCAGGGTCTGGATTGTGGAAGAGATTGCGAATCCAGCCGCCTATCTATTCACCTGCAGAAATTTTCCGACTAATGAGCCTGCAAGAGGACATCTTAAATTAAATATATGCTCATGTCTTCATTCATATTACCATAAAATTTATAATGACTCACTGCCCATAATATTACCAGCAGTAAATGGATTTTCAGGATATGGAACGGTGATCAAGCTTACAGTTCTTATAGTGGCCTTCGTTGTCATGTTTCTGGCATTAGTATTTTACATAGTGCCGCAGCAGGGTGGGCTGATATCATCTACTGAGCTGCAAGCTTCCAATCTCCAGGGATCTGCGCCTCAGTTTGAAGAGAAAGTTCCAATTCAGGATGTTGATTTAGGCAGACAGGGCAGATCCATTTTCATCGCCGTGGCAATGCTCGGTCATATTCTCCTCGCCAACTTACAACTAGGTGGAGCATGGATCATTCCCCTCACTGAGTATCTTTACATCAGGTCAGGAAGGAAGCGATTCAGAAGGCTGGCCAGATCCCAAACCCTTTTCAATGTCATATTTTTCAGCATAGGAGCTACATGGGCCCTCGGAGGAATGCTCTTCTTTGCAGGACTCTTTCCTGTATTTACCCAGAACATATTCCATATTTACTGGTGGCCTCTTTTCGCCGAGGCACTTACCTTCGCAGGTGAAATCTTTTTCCTCTATACATACTGGTACACCTGGGATAGGATCAGTAATGGATGGCATCAGTTCCTCGGCTGGGCTCTTGCAATTGATGTATTCCTGCAGATGTTGATGATTGATACCGTAGCGGCAGGCATGCTGACAACAGGGGGCAACACAATTGTGTGGAGCTTCCCAGGATTGCTTACCATGGCCTGGAACACCCTGCTGGCCTGGTGGAGCAATCCAACAGTCTGGTTCCTTACATTCCATAGGCTGGCGGGTGCAGTTTCAGCGTACGGGTACATCATAGCGGCACTTGCCATGTTCCATTACCTGGACAGAAAGGGTCCTGCATCAAAAGCCTACTGGGACTGGGTCGCTACCTATGGCATGGTCTTCGGGCTGCTTGGCCTCGCTTTCCAGCCGGGATTCGGGCTCATGTTCATGATGCAGATCAATCGCAACCAGCCAGCGGCATTCAATTACATAATGCACGGGCCAAGAGCCTGGGAGATGCTCTGGATGGTGGTGTTGCTCTCAACTCTGCTTATGGCATCGCTGATATACTTCATAGATCGCCATAAGGAGACACTATCCAAACAGAAAACATTCAACATCTATCCTCTTTGGAAGATTCTCTTAGGCTTTGCAGCTTTGGCATGGTTCATTAATGCGAATCCTGCCTGGTTTGGCAGCATCTTCGTGAACAATCCCAGTGCCATAATCAATCCTGTGGGCCTGATGGTATACAAGTACATAGCTCTATTCACAATAACCATAATTGCATCGTTGATTATTGGATCGGCAGTTTTCATCATTGGGAGCCAGGATGAACCCGATTGGGGCAACATCTCCACATCCTCCAGAGCAGCGGCCATCTTTTCAGCTATCCTGGCCATGTGGACAATCATAACTATGGGGTATGTAAGGGAATCAGCAAGAGATCCCTGGACGGTCTTCCAGATCGTACCAGTTCCTGGTGGAACGATCTATCCTACGCCAATATCCGTCTGGACAATCTTCCTGATCTGGCTTGGCCTCCTAGGTTTCTCAATTACAGTGTTCTGGTATGTATCAAAGGTAACAGCAGAGCATCCAGAAGAGGTCGATGTCCTTGAGCCTGCAGCAAAGGCATGGCATGAATGAGGTGTTATGCAATTGCATGATTTCAGTTTGGGACTTCTGGGAACAAAAGTAATGCAGACAGATCGGGGCAGAGAAGGATACAGCTTACTGCAAACAATATTTTGTGCATTTCATATCTCATTAAAGAATGGCAGCCCCACTATCGGAGCCTTTATGGAGGAGGCACGAGCCACATGATCAAGCTGACTACGCTTGTGTTGGTGCTCACAGCCTTCTTCTTTGTGCTGACGTTATACATAGCGCCTCAGCAGGGAGCACTTATATCAACTACTGCAATCGACCTCAACGAACTTGATACAGTAAAGCCTCAATATTCAGAAAATCTGCTGCCGGCCCAGACTGTAGGTCTGGGAAGCCAGGGCAGGTCCATATTCATGGCCGTCGTACTCACCGGCCATACACAACTGGCAAACCTTGCATTAGGAGGGTCCTGGATACTCGTCATAACCGAGTTCCTTTTCCTGAGATTTAAGAGAGAGCGCTACAGAAATCTTGCCAGATCCATGGCATTCTTCAGCGTTATATTCTTCTCGATCGGTGCAACCTTTGGTGCATCAGCGCTGCTTTTCGTTTACTCGCTTTATCCAGTCCTTACGCTCAACCTATTCCATATCTATTGGTGGCCAATCTTTGCCAATCTCCTATTATGGAGCACTCAAATCTTCTTCCTCTGGCTGTATTTCTACACATGGAACAGGATTAAGACTTCATCACACATATTCGTGGGCCTCGGCTATGCTATTGCATCCTTTTTCCAGGCAATGGCAATACAGATGATGGGCTCTGGGATGCTGACTCCCAACCATACGGAGATCGCATGGGGCTATATGGATATCTTGACTATGGACTATAGAACACTTCTCTCATGGTGGTTTAACCCGACTTTATTGAATCTCCAGTTCCACAGATTGGCCGGAGCGATATCCTACTTCGGCTTCCTTATTGCTGTGCTTGCCATGTTCCACTATCAGGATAAAAAGGACAAGCCGAATGCCCAGAAGTATTGGGATTGGGTTGGTTCCTATGGCCTTGCATGGGGATTGGCAGGGCTTGCTGTACAGCCCATACTGGGGGTTCTTTACATGAGGCAGATAATGAGTGCCAGCCCCGAAGCTTTCGAGATGATAATGCACGGTCCCAGAGCGTGGGAGATGCTCTGGATGGTGGGCTTGCTTTCAGCTCTGTCCCTCACTTCGATTGTTTACTTCATAGATCGCAGAGAGGCCATATTATCAAATGTTGAAAGCAGAAATATTGTTCGAATATTGAAGATCCTTCTGGTTATTGCTGCAATCTCAGCCTTCATACTTGTAAATCCGGGATGGCTTGGAGCCACGTTCAGGAGCGATCCTTCAGCCTGGATCAATCCGCTGGGCAAGATGGCCTACAAATATATAGCACTCGCTCTGCTATCCATAACAACTCTAATTGTGGTCGCAATAGATATTATTACCCTTGGTGATGCAAGAGAGAAGGACTGGGGCAATCTTCCCAGAAGTTCTCGGGCCTCCGGCATATTTGCAGGAATGCTCGGGATGTGGGTGGTAATGGCAATGGGATTTGTTCGAGAATCGGCCAGATCTCCATGGACCATATGGAAGATTATACCTGTGCATGAAGGAACAATATATCCGACGCCCATATCGTTATGGAGCATATTCATAATATGGGGAGCCCTTCTTGCCCTCTTACTGACGGTCTTCTGGTATGTATCCAAAGTAACTGCAGAGGTGACTGTAAAGCATCCAGAGGATTCGGAGAAGGATTAACTTTCAGATCAATGATAATTATATAATTAATAGTTTACATATAGAAGGGAGAGATATTGTACAAGCAGATTTTTGTGGCTCTTGATGGATCAGAACATTCGGATCTCGCCAGAGATGCGGCACTCTCGATAGCAGAAAAAGGCAGCGATATACATCTGATAGGCTGCCATGCTTATGCAGCCAGCCTGCACCGAACAAGGTTCGGCGATATGGAGCCCGGACTTCCTGAAGGCTATATCGGTGAAGGGCTGATCAACCTCAGGCGGACTCATGAAGGCCTGATAGGTGAAGGTTTACGGATGATATCGGACTCCTATCTGGAACCGCTTGTTAAAGGAGCTGCTGATAAAGGAATTGCCTATGAGTGCGCAACTCCTGAGGGAAGAAATTATATACAGATCCTCAGGGCAGCTGAAGAGAGAAAAGCAAATCTTCTGATCATGGGTGCTCAAGGGCAGGGGCGAGCTGAGGGCCTGGGAAGTACAGCTGAGCGCGCTCTTCTTTACTCTCAGGGAATGGATGTTCTTCTGATTCGTAAACCTTGGAGCTTTATCGGCAAATCTATTCTCGTCGGTATTGATGGAAGCATTGACAGCTACTATGCCATGATGAGAGCTGTAGAGCTCGCCCAGGTATTCGATGCCCAAATCGAGGCCGTCTCAGTCTACGATCCATTCTTCCATTCCAGCGTATTTAGAAGCATCTCGGCATCCTTGCCTGAAAAGGCCAAGGAGCGCTTTGATTTGTCAGCCCAGGAGAAGATTCATGATGAGGTAATCGATGAAGGATTGAAGCGGCTTTATACAGATGGGCTGGAGAAGGGAATACGCCTGGCTGATGCCTTGGGCATAAGAGCTCGCTCAGAGGTACTGGCAGGCAAAGTATGCGCTCAAATTCAGGATTTCGTCTCCAGGAGAAATATATCCCTAATCGTGCTCGGCCGGTGGGGGCTCCATAGGGAGCAGGAATCCATGATAGGCTCGAATGCGCTGAGGCTTGCCAGATCGAGCATTGCAAATATTTTAGTCGTATTTCTCGAAGATAATTCAGATGCCCTCTGCAGGCTATCTGAGCAAATTTCCATGGCAGGAAGCGATATGAATTCTGATAGATCGGTCTCGGATAATGAGACAGATGGGGATTGTCCGCCGGAGGCAGAGATAGTGGTACTCCGCAAGATGAAGAGGTTTGCACCTGATTTTCACAGGCATATGCTCAGTGGCAAGATGAGAGGGACTATTGTCAAGGCTGATGATAAAATATTGATCTACAAGATCGATGAGACAGTTCCTGCGGGCCCTGTCAGAGTGACTGAGCGAACCAGGCTGGAGGTGCGATGAGATTGCAGATCCTATCCTTGCAGGGCATCTCAAAATATTACGGCAAAAACAGAATCCTCGATGGCATAGATCTTGAAGTCCATGAAGGAGAGATTTTCGTCCTTCTGGGATCCAATGGCTGTGGAAAATCAACGCTTCTACGGATAATGGCGACTCTGCTCAGGCCTGATTCCGGCGAAGCATTGATCTTCGGCTCTAAGGGCAGCCCGGAAAATCTGCTGCATGTTGGGATCATGTTCGATCATACGGCCCATTGGGATAAGCTTACGGGATACGAAAACGCCTGGATGTTCGCTCGATCTTACGGCCTTTCCGGTGCTCAAGCAGCTTCAAAGCTTGATAATCTCTTCAAATGGATCGGCATCTTTGAAAGACGGAATGAAGCTGTTGCGACTTATTCCTACGGCATGAGGCGCAAGCTGTCACTTATAGAGGCGCTTGTACATGAGCCCGATCTGCTTCTGATGGATGAGCCCTCAATGGGATTGGATTATTCATCCCGTCTGGCCATTTACTCTCATCTTCAGAGTCTAGCAGACAATGGAATGACAATAGTATTATCTACCAATGATGTAAGCGAGGCCGAGCTTCTGGCAAGCCGGGTTGCCCTTCTCAAAGAGGGGCATATTATTGCGCTGGACCGACCTGAGCATCTTGTGGCTTCGCTCAATGCTTTGACCAGAATAGAGCTGAAGCTGGCTGTGCCCATATCTATAGAATCCATAAGGGAAATCAGAGGGATAGAGAAGGTGGAAGTGAACGGTGATAGATTAAGGATTCTTGCAGATTCAAACAATGATTCCCTATCGTCAGTGGTAAAAAAGGTAACGATGCTTGGGGGAGCGATTCAGAAGATCGAGGTAAAGGAGCCCAACCTTGGAGATGCATTCCTTAAGTTTTCCGGGGAGAATAGCGATGCTGCCTAATGCTCTATGGCAAGAGGAGATTATCGAGGAGTGCAAGAGCAGAAGGTCTCTGGCAACAAAGCTGCTGCTTGCTCTAGTTTTAGTGGGCCCGCTGGCCTTGGTCTCTGTTCCGGCTGCAATGAGATCGGGCGGCATGGCACTGGCAGTGATCTTTATTGGCATCTTCGGGTCATCCATCGGCATAGTTGGATTGAGAGAATCGAAGATGCTTGAAAGGCTTGCTGTGCTTCCGCTTCATCCTGCAGCTGTTATATCCAATTATATTCTGGGAAGATCCATATTCACGGGTATCCAGCTGGCCTTGCCTCTTGCCTTAATACTTTTTGCAGGCCAAGTGCGGTCGATTTCTATGATCTCCATATCATGGATCATTCTTTGCTATATTGCCGCATTGATATCCGCCAGCGCTATTGGGACTATTGTGGCCATTATTGCCCGCTCATCCGGTGAGGTACATCTGTATGCATTCCTGGCGGTCATTGCAACTGCCATCATTTCCGGTATCCTTCCGGGAATCGATTCAGTTATCTCGTCCAGGGAAATCTCGCCTTTCTGGCAGCTCTCGAATGCATTGCTGTTTTCGTGGGGCATATCGGATCTGTATATGCCCGCTCTGGCTCTCGTATCAGGAGCTGTAATTCCCCTGGCTGCCTTGCTCTTATCTCCGAGGCTGTTCCGGTCAGGCTAAAACGGAATCTTTCAAAACCTGAATCATGTATAAAGAACAGCCGCTCCTTCTATTTTTCCTTCTCTCAGACTCTCCAGCGCTTCATTTGCCTCTTCAAGAGGAAATGGCATCACCTTGGTTTTTACTGGCACCTCTGGAGCCAGCTTAAGGAATTCGTTGCCGTCCCGGCGAGTGAGATTTGCAACCGATCTTATCACCCTTTCCTCCCAGAGGAGCACATAGGGAAACGATGGAATATCGCTCATGTGGATTCCTCCGCAGACAACTACTCCTCCTTTGGCCATCGCTTTAAGGGCAGCCGGGACCAGTTGACCAACAGGCGCGAAGATGATGGCAGCATCCATGAGCTGCGGCGGCTGATCATTTGATCCGCCGGACCAGATGGCGCCCATGCTGCGGGCGAACTCCTGTCCTTTGGTATCTCCGGGCCGAGTAAAGGCATATACCTCTATGCCTTTATGTACTGCCACCTGGGCGATGATATGTGCTGCTGCACCAAAGCCGTAGATGCCGAGGCGCTCGACATGTCCTTCCTTTGCCACTATTCGGTAAGATCTGTAGCCGATCAGGCCGGCGCATAAAAGAGGTGCTGCCTCAAGATCGTTATATGATTCGGGGATAGGGAAGCAGTATCTTTGGTCTGCCACAGTGTATTCTGCATACCCACCGTCCAGCGTATAGCCTGTGAACCTAGGGTTATCACAAAGGTTCTCGCGGCCTGATCTGCAGTACCGGCAAGTGCCATCGGTATATCCAAGCCATGGGACACCGACTCTGTCGCCCGGACGAAAATGATCGGCTTTCTCACCAGCCTGAATAACTGTTCCGACGATCTCATGGCCGGGAATAAGCGGAAGCTTAGGGTCCGGCAGCTCGCCATCAACTATATGGAGATCGGTGCGGCAAACTCCGCAGGCATGTACCTTGATCAGGATCTGCTCGGGGCCCGGATGGGGAACAGGAAGCTCTAAAAGCCTCAGGGGCGATTTTGGCAGCTCTAAAACCATAGCGCGCATGGTTTCCGGGATATTAATATCATTGCTGGTATTTGTATAATTGGCGTCATTATTCATGATTTCACTCTGCTTGGCTTATTCCTGCTTTTTAGCATTATGATTATCGTGAGTAATAAACATAAGAAGATTATTGATATATGCCATCATATTCTGCCATCAGAAACATATTGCTATTGCAGCAGGGAATCATCGCAGAATAATTAAATGGACTTTGTGATTATCGAGCCAGCTTTTCTTAGACACTACATCGATGATAATTTTAACCTTGGATATAATTCTATACACGACGGATACATTTAAGTCAATTGACGATGAACACATCATCGGTGTAACCATGATAAAGATTTATGGGGTGATCTCGTTTCTTATCATGCTAATAGCAACTTCCAGCGGGCAGGACTATCTGGATGGAGGATACGCAGGAAGTGGAGATTACGGCGATATCGGGCAGTACTTCACAGATCCGATCTTCTATTCACCTGGTTATGCATCGTCGGATCCTGCGGTAAGCGAGATGCAGGAATCAATGGACCGATATGGAGGCAGCGTGGCCCTTGGATCTGCAGCAGCAAAAAAGTATGCCGCTCGAAAGGCTAATACTATCGGCAAAACTACAGCGAACGCTCCAACTGTAAATGCGGCTGGCCGCTGGCATCTTGAGCTCTCTGAAGGCAGATCAATTGACTTAGACATCTTACAGATTGGAGAAAGGATCTTCGGCAGAGGGAGCATGGGTTCAGGGATGACTGTTCAGCCGGTTACAGCAAGCGGCTCCATATCTGGAAGCAGCATGGTCCTGGATGTTGTCACAGAGACAGGAACTGAGCTCTATGCCATATCCATTGATGTGAACAGATTGCATCTGGCATCGCCGTATACTGTGTTCAGGGAAGGAGGCAAAACGGGATCGGGAACTTTAAGGGCACTTAGGGTAGCTCCTCATGCAATAACAACGAATCATTAAAGCATAATACCGGAAGAAGAGCTATCGGCAACATTTTATTAAAATTATGCTTAATTAGACTTCGCTAACATTAAATAAGTAATGAGCTGCCTTTTATGTACTTATATGCCTAGCGGTTAACACATGTTGGGGGATGGATTGATGAGGACTACACACAGAATCTATATTGGCAATTCAAGACAGATGAAGGAGGTACCTGACCAATCTGTAAGCTGCGTTATAACTAGCCCCCCATATGTCACCACATTGATGAAGAAGGGACAAATGTTCGACTATGCAGCTTACGAAGGTATGATTCAGGATGTCTTCAAGGAAGTATGGCGCGTACTGATCCCCGATGGTCGCTTCTGCCTAAATGTTGCCGATATCCGCACCAAGTATTTTTATGAAAATGGTAATGGATTATATCGCGTTCCTATATCTGCAAATCTTCTAGTGCTTTGCCATAAAATTGGCTTCTTGCTCTTTGATACTTTTATTTGGGATAAAGGATTTAACCGAAACTTTGGCGGCCCTCTTCTAGGATCGTATCCTTATCCTGCTTCCATTTACAATAATGTCTATTTTGAGTATATCTTTATTCTTAAAAAGCCTGGAAAGCGCAATAAATTAGATCCCGAGGTAAAAAAGGCTAGTGAGATTGATAAAGAGACCTGGAAACAATATGTTCAGAAAATTTGGCGAATTGAGTCCGAAACTGAATGGTTTAGGGGTCACGAAGCGGTTTTCCCTGAAGAGGTGCCCCGCAGGCTTATTCGTATGTATTCCTTTGCAGGCGACATAGTTCTTGATCCCTTTGCAGGATCGGGAACGACTATAAAGGCGGCGATGAATCTTGGAAGGAATAGTATCGGCTATGAAATCAATGAAGATCTGCTTCCTGTTATCAAGCGCCGCTTGGATATAGGTCAATCGTTGCTTATTGAAAGAGAGGCACAGATTGATATCTCTTTTGCCGATTACAGAGTTCGTGAATCAATGGAGTAATCCATGACTCAGCAAGTATCCTTAGAGGAACTCCTTAGACAACTAAAACGCATTCCTGCAGAATGGTTAGATGAAGATGGCCGAAAGGTGCTGGAATCTATTCCGCAGGTAATTGGCAGGATTGATAATCTCGTTCTCGATCAAAATCTCATCGGAACAATGCTGATCGAAAATCAATATGCTTTAGATGTTTTTCGCCTATTCCTAGATGTATATCAGGATGTGCTGGCAAATGAGATGAGAGTTAGAGGCGTAAAGGGTGATTTCACCAGCATTCGCAGCAAGTGCAAGAACGAAGTAGAACAGATTGCCCAGATACTTATAGAACTTGGGCTGATCGATGCCGTTGAATCACATAGATCCCATGAATGGACATTACAGGACATTTTATGGGATAGGTATGGGCATATGAGAGGCAGGGCAATGACCGCCCAGAAGCGTGGAGCCACATTAGAGGATGCCGTCGAAAGCATATTGATTGAACTTAGGGATGAAATGAATCTGACCTTTGATCGTGGCGGTAATTTTGTTAATAGATCGGGTGAGAGAGCAAAAGCAGATTTCTCTGTTCCATCGAGGGAGAATCCCAAAAGTCCCATTGAGGGAGAATCCCAAAATCATCATTGAAGCTAAGGGTTACGAGGCAACAGGCAGCAAACTCACCGATGTTCTAGGAGATATTCTAAAGGTTCTAGAAGTTAAGGATGAAAGTACTCATTACTTCTTCGTGACCGATGGCATAGGATGGTATCGGCGTATTAGCGACCTGAAGATTTAATAAATAAAACAGCCATGGTCTTGTATCAATCTTCCATAGAAAGGAACGCATGAAAGAAAAACAAAGAACATTTACGCCCAAAGGGCGATCATCAAGGACATTTGCACCAGGCAGCAGCAACATCTATTGGTGCCAGACATGCAATGCTCCGCTGCTCTCCGAGAAATGCTCCATATGCGGAGGATCAGGCAGGATCATTCAGCTATCGCCACCTGCCGATGTTCGCCTTTGCTCCGGCTCATGCAGAGAGCTGCTGAAGGATTTATTCGAACATGCTTTCGGCTATGCGGATTTCTTGGGCAGCCGCATAATTCTTCTCAATAAGATCGCCGGCATTGATCGCAGAGATCAGGTAATTTTGGATGGCCACCATATAGCTACTCTTTGGTTCGATATCACTTCTGGATCATACAGGTTAGACCTGGAGCTTCCAGGCGCAGCACTGCTTGCTTCAAAGGCAACAAAGAATGTTGTTATCTGCCGTGAGGCTCTCCTGAAGGGGCATATCAAAGGGAAATGGGTTGAGAAGGAGAATATCGATAGCAAGCCCGGTGAACTTATTGAGGGCGATTCCGTAATTTTGAAAATCGGAAAATATGTAGGAGTCGGAACCGTCAGAAGAAGAGGTGATGGCTCACTCTCTGTCAGGATAAAGGATATGACCCAGAGGGAGTTGCAGCTCAGTGACCGCATCCCGACGCTCGATGACATTGTAAGGGCAAATGAGGCACATCTCAGGAGGCTGGAAAAGGCAGCCGTTAAGGAGTTGAAGGATTATCTTTCCAGGACTAGACAGCCTGTAAACATTTCGTTCAGCGGGGGAAAGGATAGTCTAGTGGCCCTCAATCTCGGCCTCAAAGTAAAGCCGAACGCCGAGATCATCTTCATCAATACCCAGCTGGAGTTCCCGGAGACGGTTGAGTATGTCCATGATTTCTGCTCGAATCGCAATTTGAAGCTTCATGAGATCAGGGAAGAAAAAAACAATTTTTTTGAGCAGATTAAAAGCTTTGGCCCACCTGCAAAGGACTTCAGATGGTGCTGCAAGACCAATAAGCTCGGTCCTCTGACAACGTTTATACAGCAGCAGTACCCGAAGGGCTGTGTAACTGTCGAAGGCCGGAGAATCTATGAGTCTTTCAGCCGCTCGAAGATAGGCGCAGTTGAGAAGAATCCATACGTTCCGAACCAAACAACCCTTTGCCCCATCCGGAACTGGAAGGCGCTTGAGGTCATGCTGTACATCTACTGGAATAAACTGCCCTTGAATCCGCTTTATGAGAAGGATTACGAGCGCATAGGCTGCTGGCTATGTCCTGCGTCTTTGCAGTCCGAGTTTGAGAATACTAAAAGGACTCATCCTCAGCTTTATGAAAAGTTGGATTCCTGCTTGCGGAGTTGGGCTGAAGATAACAGAATAGATATGAGATATATCGATTGGGGCTTCTGGCGCTGGAAAAGACACCCCCCGAAGATCGTGGAGATTGCGAAGGCTCACAACGTAAGC
Source organism: Methanotrichaceae archaeon (assembly GCA_041946675.1). Taxonomy (GTDB): domain Archaea; phylum Halobacteriota; class Methanosarcinia; order Methanotrichales; family Methanotrichaceae; genus CAWBKV01. The sequence continues at coordinate 21,519 of JBHGAU010000015.1, forward strand.
TTGAAAGGGAACGCAAAGGAGCTGAAGGAGATAAGGCTTGATTTTGTCGAGGGGCGGTCGCCCTGCGGCATTAAGCATTCAATTGAGTGTAGCCTCTCAGTGCCTCAAAACTATCCTTTCGGAAGAGTGGCCAATGCTTTGAGCTGCCTTGGAAATGTAAAGTATTCCGAGGAATTGGGGACAGCGATACTGGAAATAGGGGACTCCAGATCTACTGTGTTTGCAAACGGGCATATCCTTGTTGTAGCTCCGAAAGAGAAGGCAGATGCAATCCTGAAAAGCATTATAGAAACGATACTTCGGGTCCAGACATGTACTCATTGCAAAATCTGCGAGAAAAAATGCAGGCGCGGAGCGATTTCAGTCAAGGATACAATAACAGTCAATGAAAAGAAGTGTGTCCGCTGCAGCAAATGCCTCCAGGGCTGCATTGCCGCTTCAGAGGGGTTGAAGATAATTCATGCGATTCGGCGGGAGAGAAGGGCTAGGGCCAGGACGGCAAAATAATCAAGATATAAAATCATTGATTTTTGAGAACGATATCAAAATATAATTAGCTCAATGCAAATTTAAGACTAATTGATGATTATCTCACGCTCAACAGGATCACAGAAATAGGGACACTCATAGCCTTGAATAACGCGGCACTCCATTGTCTTTTCCACGCCCAGCGGGCATTGACCCTGGCAGAAGCCGCAGTAAATTGCCTTATTGCTCATAATGACTCTCTTATGCTTTTAAGTGATCTATCCGATCCTAACGGATTACTCTTTTATAATCCTTTCGCTAACGAATTGACAGTCGAAATTGCTGGAGGCCATTAACCGGGCTTATTTTATATTACATTATAAATTTTTAAATTAAGCATATAATTAGCGCCTTTTCGGATATCACCCACCTGATAGAGCAATTAAGGGTTTTTATAAAGCGAATATCCATTTTCCGCCGAAAGGCAACGCATGAGGTAATCCGTGCGCTTATACATAAATCCATCTAAGAGATATCTATTATGGGATTTTTGATATACTAGCTTATGCATCATTTAGTCCGGAAGCTAATGTATTGGATGCTTCCTGATATATTGGTGGGAGATATTTGGTTGATTCCGATGCCGGATCAATAGTAATGATCGAATCTTTGCAAGCATGGGTTCAGATCTTTGATGAGATCAGGAAATATCATATTTGCGGCCTGGATATGGAAACTACAGGCTTGGATCCCCTGGTATCAAAGGTCCGGCTGGTTCAGCTGGCGCTTCCTGATAACAGGATTTACATAGCTGATATTTTTACCTTAGGAGATAACTTACTGTTCGATCTGGCAGCGCTTATGGAAGACGGCCAGGTGAATAAGGTCATTCATAATGCAAAAGGCAAGCTCTCCTTTATCCGGGCGTCTCAGAGACGAAGGCTGAAGTTTCGAAATATATTTGATACAATGCTCGCTTCCCAGATATGCTGGGCAGGCTTTTACAATCTGGTGCCCTCAAAATCATCCAAGAATCCCTGGAAGAAAAGGATTCCCGACCATAGCCTAGAAGCTCTGGCGGAAAGGCATCTTGATATTATTCTGGATAAAAGTCTACAAGCCTATGATTGGTGCGCAAAAGACCTTTCTCTCGAGCAGATAGCCTGTTCAGTAAAGAAGGCCGAGGTACTTTTGCCCCTTCATGCTATTCTTCAGGAGCTTATTCTTAAAAACGATCTTGAAAAGGTTGCAGAGCTTGAGTTCATGACTATTTCGCCAGTCGCGGAGATGGAGCTTTCGGGAATAAGCCTGGATGCCGATGCTGCAAGATCGCTGATTTGGGAGATGCAGTCGCGGCTGGTGAAGGCAGTCCTGGATCTTCAGGCAGAGGCGAAATCGAACGGCTATGTCCCAATCCCTCGTGAAGGCAAGAACCAGAGCCAATACATCGATCCGGATAATCAGGAAGAAATCAAGAGATATCTCCGAAGCCAGGGTTTCGATCTAACTTCAATAAAGTCGGAGGTTCTCAAGGAGCTGGCGGCCCAGGGGAATATCTTTGCAGACAGGCTGATCAGCTACAAGCAGCTATACTACCAGCTGGCTTTTCTGAATAACTGGCTGAAACAGATCCACCCGGTTGATGGCCGGATTCATCCCAAATATTTCCAGCTCCAATCATCGACGGGCAGGCTCAGCTCCCGAAAGCCAAATGCGCAGCAGATGCCGAGGAGAGGAGAAGATAGCTTGGCCATAAGGAGGCTTTTCAAAGCTCCTCCTGGAAAAAGATTGGTCAAGGCCGATTTCTCGGCTATAGAGCTGAGAGTAATGGCTTACTTATCTAGGGATGAGTCAATGCTCAGAGCCTTCCAGGAAGGCCGGGACCTGCATAAGCTGACTGCCTCCAAGGTATCCGGCCAGCCTTTGGACCAGATAACGAGGGATCAGAGGCAGGCTGCAAAGTGCATAAACTTCCTGCTGATTTATGGAGGATCTGCAGAAACGCTTCAGCAGTGTGCCCTCTGCGATTATGGAGTTGTTATGTCGCTTGATGAGGCATATGAGGCTCATGTGCGATATTTTGAGAGCTATCCAGGTGTCAGAGAATGGCAGATGAAGCAGATAATGGAGATGAGCTGTACGCATAAGCACTACTTCCATAACTGCATCCAGGGAATGTTTTACCTGCCGCTTACATGCACTTTCACTGCCATAGGACGAAGGAGAGTCTGGCCGAGGTTCGGAGCCGGGATAAAGGCAACGAAGTTCCAGCTGTTTAATACACCCTGCCAGGGAACTGCTGCAGATCTTATAAAGATGGTGATGTGTGAGCTTTATGATGGCTTACAGTCGGAGGATATCAAGATCATAGGCTCAATTCACGATGAGCTTATACTGGAGGTGCCGGAGGATCAGGCAGAGGAGTATGCGAATATGTTATGCGAGACAATGAACAGGATAGGCTCTGAGCTGCTGTATCCGGTTCCGGTTACATCGGAATCGGAGATTCTAAATTCATGGGGAGATTAGAATAAATCAAAATCAATCTTGGCTTACCGTTCTTCAAGCGCTTCTTGGAGTCCCAACATTTGTTATAGCCCTGGCTATCTGGTTCGGTGAAATCAGGAAAGACTGGGAGAACGATCTGCCTAAATTATTAAGTGTATTCTTCTTTCATAAGGGAAAGCCAGTGGTTGCTTGTCGCTACGTCTGGCTTGTTGGACCTGATGAATTGCGCACTTGGGGATAGCAAGTGGCCAAGCAAGCCGCAGGAAACCAGATCCTCGATTTCAGTCCGGACGTAGAAGCACTGAAACCTGCAAAGGTTGTCGGCCCTAAGGGGAATATTTGTATGCACTATGCAGTATGTTTTAGACTTACCGGTCTGAACTCTTTTCTGAAAGAGCATCCGGGCATGTGCTATTATCAGAATTTTGCAGCGGCTGATGCGAATGTATATCCAATTTCCTCGGACCAGATTGAAAAACTGCAAGTAGTTAGAGACTGGCAAAAACTGCTCGATGTTGATTCAGCAGACAAAGCTTAACTGGAGGATGTATTTTCTTGGCAGCTCAAAAGTCTATAGCGTCAGAGATCGTCTAGGCCTCAAACCAATCTCAAACTCCTAAATCGTCTCGAACTGATTAGTGCTTGAGATTAGGGTTTCAATGGAGCCACTTCTTTTCAGAAATGGAAATAAGGAATTCGATATTGGGAATTGCTCGCCATATTGCAGGTTTCAATGGAGCCACTTCTTTTCAGAAATGGAAATCTGAAGTCATCCAGTCAGATACATTGGGCACAAAGAAGGTTTCAATGGAGCCACTTCTTTTCAGAAATGGAAATACGACGGCAGTCTTCACTACACTAGGGGAAATGGTATTACGGGTTTCAATGGAGCCACTTCTTTTCAGAAATGGAAATGATCAGGGCGCTACTCTAGTGTTCATGGATACGTCTACATGGGTTTCAATGGAGCCACTTCTTTTCAGAAATGGAAATAAGCCGTAATATATATTTTGGTGTTTGTGCTGTTTAGAATGGCGTTTCAATGGAGCCACTTCTTTTCAGAAATGGAAATTGGCAACCATTTGGGAGCAAAGCGCCCGATACTAGCGTGTTTCAATGGAGCCACTTCTTTTCAGAAATGGAAATTGGAGAGAATGCCTATGCTAAGATGACCAATGCAGAGTTTGGTTTCAATGGAGCCACTTCTTTTCAGAAATGGAAATTTAGATGCTTTATGCCTGCATGTCTGCTGATCCGAAGACCGCGTTTCAATGGAGCCACTTCTTTTCAGAAATGGAAATTAGGGCATTTGGTATGCTTTGGCATGGGTTGGAATTAACGTTTCAATGGAGCCACTTCTTTTCAGAAATGGAAATATAATCATATCTAGCAACCACTTTACATCCCAGTGTCTGCGTTTCAATGGAGCCACTTCTTTTCAGAAATGGAAATATCGGCAATAACGCAAATTGCGAATGATGCGTGTCATACGGGTTTCAATGGAGCCACTTCTTTTCAGAAATGGAAATCATCGTATGCGCCGGGATTTTTACGGGCATTGGGGTGTATGTGTTTCAATGGAGCCACTTCTTTTCAGAAATGGAAATTGGAGTGAATGAGAATTGGAGCATATGAGATCAGCGGGTTTCAATGGAGCCACTTCTTTTCAGAAATGGAAATTGTACAATGAGATACACAACCGTGTTCGGACTAGCTGTGTTTCAATGGAGCCACTTCTTTTCAGAAATGGAAATTTCAATTCCTATTGGCTGTTATTCATCTCTTTCGCTGAGATGGTTTCAATGGAGCCACTTCTTTTCAGAAATGGAAATACACTTGATATTTGTTTGCAGTCCATAAGACTATATGGGCATGTTTCAATGGAGCCACTTCTTTTCAGAAATGGAAATTCGGGGTTCTCTTCCCCGGGCTCTGCTCGTAAGAGGAGTTTCAATGGAGCCACTTCTTTTCAGAAATGGAAATGATATTGATGAGACATGAAGTTCGGATGCCCCTTAAGGTGTTTCAATGGAGCCACTTCTTTTCAGAAATGGAAATGTTACCGCGACACAATACGACGCCCTGGTGGAGCTATTGGGTTTCAATGGAGCCACTTCTTTTCAGAAATGGAAATGACATCTATAATCATTACCCTACCTCCTACACAGACGGTTTCAATGGAGCCACTTCTTTTCAGAAATGGAAATCTGATTAAGCGTAATGATAAGTGCCAAGCTTACAGCTGGAGGGTAAGCTAGAGATAAATTAAACTGAATAAGCTACAAATTGGGAAAAAGAATTTTATGCTTTGGCTTTCTCAGCAGCTTCTTGCTTTTCTCTCGCTTTTATTCTATCGAGAGAGCCAAAAGCGTTAGGGAAGTATTCCGCCATGCGGTTATAATCGGGCGGTGCTTTCGTCTTTGGCTTATATGACAGGCTGACTATAATACCACTTCCCAAATCAATCTCATTGCGTTACCATCTTTACGCGCTTCAATTACTTTAAAGTTTGCCCTTCTGTTAATTAAAACTTCGAGATCCTGTTTAGACTGCGAATAATTCTCAATCGCAGCGGCTTTCGTTCCTTTTGGTGCTAAAATCTCGACGATCGCTATCTCGTCATCATCCGATGCCTTGTCAGACGCATATCGATAAGCTACATCCCGGGCATAAGTCGAAGACGTGAATCCTTCTAGCGGGATAATCTTGCCGGGAGGTTTCAATGGAGCCACTTCTTTTCAGAAATGGAAATACTATGACCTCAACGTTTACGAGATCCAATAGCATAGTAGCGTTTCAATGGAGCCACTTCTTTTCAGAAATGGAAATCGATATGTTTCAACGGGAAAGAACGGATAGATTCATAAATGAATGTTTCAATGGAGCCACTTCTTTTCAGAAATGGAAATTTGTTGTTATGTCCGAAAATAATGTTGTTCTGCAAGGCGGGTTTCAATGGAGCCACTTCTTTTCAGAAATGGAAATACCCCCGCGAGTTTCTGTGATAATATGTTAGATATCAAACCGTTTCAATGGAGCCACTTCTTTTCAGAAATGGAAATCCTTGGCTTCTCGAGCAGTGTCGGATATCCCTCATACTGTTTCAATGGAGCCACTTCTTTTCAGAAATGGAAATATTGCATTCTTCTTTAGCCTTCTCTTCAGCATCATCTTGTTTCAATGGAGCCACTTCTTTTCAGAAATGGAAATAGGTGAGAAAATGGACAAGATCTTTAAAGCACTATGTTTCAATGGAGCCACTTCTTTTCAGAAATGGAAATATCATTGAATTGCTCATTAGCAACCTCTACTGGGTTATGTTGGCCGTTTCAATGGAGCCACTTCTTTTCAGAAATGGAAATCTTATGGAACGAAAGTAATCATAATTTTTCAATGGGGAGTTTCAATGGAGCCACTTCTTTTCAGAAATGGAAATTCCGATAAGGACGACGCATACGCGATTGCCAATGCAGTGGTGTTTCAATGGAGCCACTTCTTTTCAGAAATGGAAATCTTCTAGCTTTTTGGTAAGATAATTCTCGAATTGGTGTTTCAATGGAGCCACTTCTTTTCAGAAATGGAAATGGCCTACCCTCCGGATTGTCCTCCTCGGGTTCAGCCCGTTTCAATGGAGCCACTTCTTTTCAGAAATGGAAATTGGTCTACTTCTAATCTGTATCGGACTGGTTGGGTATCTTGCGTTTCAATGGAGCCACTTCTTTTCAGAAATGGAAATGCTTGCTTTACAGGATTCTCCCGAATATGCAACAGACAGTTTCAATGGAGCCACTTCTTTTCAGAAATGGAAATGCAGCCGTATCTTGCCGTTCCTGAGTTTTTCGATCATATCGTTTCAATGGAGCCACTTCTTTTCAGAAATGGAAATGGATATCAGGATCAAGAGCACTACAGGAATAGCTGCCGGTTTCAATGGAGCCACTTCTTTTCAGAAATGGAAATGCGCAAAGAAAGTAGTGTCAACGAGCGTACCTGCAAAATCCGTTTCGTTTCAATGGAGCCACTTCTTTTCAGAAATGGAAATACCATTTCAATTCTCTTGATGTAATGGTCATAGAAACGTTTCAATGGAGCCACTTCTTTTCAGAAATGGAAATTTCATATGGTTGTCGCCGCAATGTTCTGACATCAAAAAGTTTCAATGGAGCCACTTCTTTTCAGAAATGGAAATAGTCCAGCCAGGAGTAAGCTTCGCGGCCATATCTTCGTTTCAATGGAGCCACTTCTTTTCAGAAATGGAAATGTTCTTGTCCGGTGGTTTGATAGCACTTCCAAACCTGTGTTTCAATGGAGCCACTTCTTTTCAGAAATGGAAATGCGGACAAGGCAGCTATCTCCGATACTGGGAATAAGCGCGTTTCAATGGAGCCACTTCTTTTCAGAAATGGAAATCCTTCGAAACAAAGATTGAGTTCGACATGGCAAAGAAGCGTTTCAATGGAGCCACTTCTTTTCAGAAATGGAAATGATAACAGTTAAACCACGAGGCAGTAAGCTTTAAAGCGTTTCAATGGAGCCACTTCTTTTCAGAAATGGAAATCCTTTATCCAATGTGAACTATGTGCCAACCGGCTCTACGTTTCAATGGAGCCACTTCTTTTCAGAAATGGAAATAGCTGCCAATTTGGGCCTCTGCTAGTAATCGATTTTTTCTCGATTTTCGAGCATCGACCCTCTTGGGCTTAAATAACATCTTAGATTTTATTACCCAAGGGCCGTTTTCAGCATGCTTTAGCTATTCGAGCATCCCCCAGGTTTTTGGCCATAAAATTGATGCTCGAAAAAGATCTGAGATATAAATTTTTGCTTGCAAGACCAACAATATCCTTTACTTTTAGCCCAATCCATCCATCTGGTTCGAATGGCCTCGGCTTTAAGGCGTCCTATTATCCAGAACCATGGCCTTGCAGGCTTAGCTCTTATTTCATCAGATATAATAGTTGCGATCAGATAGATCCAAAAACCTAAAAAAGATCAGAAGATCAGGGCTTTATGCTCCTCCTTCTTGGGCTTTTTCCCGAGGAACTCAATCCTTTCATCTGCACGACCATCCATGGGTCCAAGGTCTATGACCATTATCCGGTCCTCTCTGTGATTTATGACTTTATTCAGGGCTGAAATCATTTCCTCCCTGCCCTTCTGATCGAGATCGCAGCGAAACATCGAATAATGAACAGGTCTGCCAAAGCCCATCATGGTCTTATGAACGCGCTGTAGCCTCTTCTGGTCCATTATAATATCATAGCTTACAACGTAGCTTTGAAGTCCGCTCATAATATCACTTTCACTTTATCACTTTGTCCAGAACGCCGGATATTCTCCGATCTCTTCAAATAGGACTCTTGCCAGCAGCCTGGCCTGAACCTCCAGAATACGACGGTAGCTGATGCTGTATCCGAAGATTGGGTGTGTGACTTCAGTCTCTATTCTCCTCTCATATCTGGCCAGCACTTTGTGCTTGCCAGCGTAAGTCATAGTCACGCCTGCTTCGGTAATGATGAAATCCTTGATGGTCAGCTCTTTCTTATTAAATAGAGTGATTGCCGTGGAATCCGCTATCAGAGGCCGGAACTCTTCCATCAGGTCCAAAGCTAAACCGGGACGGCCGTACCTGGGCTTATGGTAGAAGCCCAGGTAGGGGTCGAAGCCTACCGCCAAAAGAGTAACAAAGGTTTCCTTTGCCAGAATTCCATACAGATATGACAGGACTGCATTGACAGGGTCTTTTGGTGGCCTCCTGTTTCTGCCTTCAAATGTCAGCTCCGGACAATCGGTCTTGAGCAGGCTGCCAAAGCGTGAGAAATACGTCTCTGCAGCCGATCCCTCTATCCCCAGCAGGCTCTCGTTGCTCTCAGCAGCTTCTGCCTCCAAAGCCAGTCTAGCTAAAAGGTCAAGAGAAGCGGAATATTCTTCTGGACCATTCCTGCGAAGTATGGTCCTGCTGTTCTTGATCTTCCCTGAAACAAAGCTTTTGGAAAGCCGCAGAGATTTACCGGAATCCCTCGCCCATTCAAACTGCTTTATTCTCAGCTCAACGTTTTTATTAGTATGACCTAAGCATATGCCCTCAAACCACCCACCATGGGTAAAATGAAGCACCGGAATTCCCATCTGCATCAGCTCTACAGTTGCAGGGGTGGAGATCTCTACGCCGCCATAGAGGCATACCTGGGAAATTTCTCTGATTCTAGCGTCGTTCACCTTGCCATCTCTGGATCGAATCTCAAGACGATCGCCTCGCTTATGTACCGTGCTTCCCTGACCAACCACATAAATCGGAACTTGGTCATCCCTGGCAGGCAAGAGCATCCTAAGTTCATTTCCAGAGCAGGCGTTCCCCTCTCGAAGTAAGTTAACCTCATCCGGCAGGCATATTCCGCCAAAAGAGCATCGGTTACATTTTGGGCTGTCTTTGAGCGGCGGAGGCATTCTGCCATCTGTTGCCATCGACCTGATTTGGACGATTATCTCTTTGGTCCTCTGAACCAGAGCCTCATCGAACTTCACAGGCACAATCTTTTTGGACTTCCCAAAATAGATCATGCCTTCATCACAGAGAAAGCCGTTCTCTTTAAGGATCATGCCCTGGGCGCAGAGCTGGACCAAATCCGATTCATAAGCGCCTTCCGGTATGCCGGGAGCCTCGCCCTTTTTAAACTCCACAGGAACAATGCTTCTGCCTTCCTGCTCCATGAGATTCAGGCGACAAATCACGCCCAGCTTAGTGCCGGTGAGATAAGCCGGTCGAGTAGCGATGGGCTTTGATCTTTCTTCGGACGGTTTGTCATCAGCGGTATCTTCGCACTCTACGAATTCGCCTTCGGTCCGTCTGATGTAACATTGCCTCGGACAATAGGCGAACTCACCGATCATGCTGGCAGGTATAAGCTCCGGCTTCTGGTTAGAACTTGCTTCCATCAATATCCCTGAGATAGCGATAAACGCCAGAAAGGTATATAGATTCTTCAATGTAAGGAAAGGTATAACGACCTGAGAACTGTATCCACGTTTCAATGGGGCCACGGTCTTTCGGCCATGGAAATTATATTTAGTTTCGGTCCTCGATCAGACATATCGCTTAGGCTCATGTACATCTGGCCTTGCCCATCCGTCTGGCCGGATGGCTCCTGGCCGATAAGGGGGAAAGTTGTCCAGATTCAAACTCAGCTATGATTATGATCTTAGTTCTCAGCATTTACATTAGTCATGCTCAAAGTCACTTATTAGCAAGGCCTCTTGTGTGCCATTCACGCATTTATTATTCACATACTGGCGGCAAAATATATATTGGCTATCAATCCGCTTCTCTTCAGCTACCAGAAATATGCCAACCGACATTGTCTTTGTCCCGCCAGTAATATCGATTGCAATATCCGCAGGTTTAAGCCCATTCTTTATCAGCCAATCAAAAATCAACTCAGTTTTAGTTCTAATTTCATGGATATTGCGTGGATCGACTTCTTCCAATTTATAGTGATCTGTATCAAATCCTAGTTCCTTAGAGAGCTGACATGCCTTATCTCTCGTTTGATCGGAACAGATGAAACCAATGAAGCTCGGTTTTTGCTTATCCAATGAAATGCGAAGGGTATCGTCTTGTCCTCCAACAGTATATATTAATCCCTTGCGAGAATGCTGGAATGCAGTGTTCTCACCCCTCATTGGTGGTTGTCGCCTACGCTGTATTACTAAGACGATATAGACCAGAGCCAATATAATTGCTTCTGCTATTAAGATCCCCAGCAATATTAACGGGTTGAAAGTAAAAATAGCATTGATTACCGCCTGAACAAAGACAATAGTTATCAGACCCTTAATCCATCCAATCTGGAGAAAGCCTGGAAGCTGGATCATTTTGCACACTCTATGTTAACTTTTGTTCTGATATTGAAGGGTCATATCGATCACTTCTCCAACAGACCATTGAGAGCTATGACTGGCGACGACCACCGCACCAAGCTTTGGATCATAGAAGGCAATGGCAGCGGCAGACGAGCCGTGAAGAAGATGAAGTGCTATGCCGTAGCGCCATATGGGGGCTCGACCTTCGATGATTAAAAGAGAGCCACGTGGTATCTCGGGGAGCGGAGGCAGAGGCTCAGCTGGAGTGATGGGCTTAGAAGCTCCAATGGAATAAATGATTTGGTTCAATGGGATGCCTCCAATTTCATGCCAAATGCATTAGCCACCTCGGAGGATAATCGAGGATCATTTGAGAGATATAAGTCTGCTATCTCTTTGATCTTCCAGCCGGGGATAATACTGCATCCGTAGATCTTCGACCTCCTAAGGAGTTTTTCTTTTATGCCTCTCCTATGTGGATCTTTAACATTATCCGATGTTGTGGCCAGGTAGGTCTCCACTCGCAAAGCTTTAGGCCCGGATTTAACCGCCTCAATCTTATAGAGCACATCATTAGCCTCCGGGTCGTGTCTTTGCCCTCCTGTCTTGCATTCCACTATGCAGAGCGATTGATCTCGCATGAACGAAACATCTAGATCATTATTTTCACCTGGACCGTTCAATCCAGCATTCACTCCAAGATGAAGGTCCCAGATAATGCCCTTATCCACAAAAGGTAGTAGCTGGCTCCAAACAAAAACTTCGAGCCATTTTCCTGTAAGGAATTCGGCTGCGTTCTTTTCCAATCTGCCTATAAATTTCGACCCTACAGTGGATAAACCAAACTGAGCAGCAATCTTGTTTCTTAGGTAATCGTTATCCAGATAAACACAATCTTCTTCGGATAGGAGTAATCCGTTCTTTTCCCAATCATCATCATCCAGCTTGATTTTGGCTTCTTTAAAATCTTGAAGCCTCGCAAGAAAACTTCTTAGATCCTCATCCTCGTTATTCTTCGCCAACAGAGAGGCCAGATCTTTATATAACCATGCCCTCTCTTCTGATTCTTTCAATCCAGCAACGTTCAGAAGATCAAATCCGTAGCCTGCAAGGAACTCGGCAGTGCTGATCTTATGACTAAGAGCGACAGATGGTCCGCCCAAAAGATCTGTGGCATGGGATTGGTTGCCCTCTGCTATGTAAAGCGTCCTCAAGCCCTTTTCTTTGGAGAACTCATAGGCACCTATGCTCATGGGCTTGGTCCCGCCTGTTAGATTTATAATCCATTCCTCATTACTATACTTTCTGAATAAATTTTGAAGTTTGAAGCGAATAACCTCTGCAAATTGTTCCTCACCTTTAGCAAGATCAATGATATCGCGTTTCGACTTATAATCCATTCCGCCGACAGCCAGCGCCTTCAAGAGCTGTGATTCTTTACCCTTCATACCGGATGTAACCACAAAAATTAATCGATCGGGCTTAATAGTCCGGATCGCGAGAAGGTTGGGCACATGCTGGCTGCTGATGAGGCAAACCATGATTCTCATCTTCTACCTCTCTTGCCCTTATTCCTGAGGTAATCATCTTTTGATCCTGGAACTGCAAAGGCATAACCTTCGTTCATCACTCCTGCAATCTCCAGGCGAGTCTTTTTCCCGATTTCCAAAGAAGGAGCGTTTCCGAACTGGATGAATCCTCCAAAACCATCATCAGCTCTGAAATAAGGCTTTCCCCGCTTCACGTTAGGGTCCGCTTCCCTGGTGACCGATACCACATCTCCCTTTTTATGCATTGGTCTGCGAATCATGGATTCGGCAATATTTGGTTCAGCAACCTTTGTAGCTTCTTGCGCTCTAGGCATGGCCTTGGTAGCAGTCATCGGTTTTAACTCACCAGTAGATCTTGTTAGTCGTCCATATCCTGCGTTCGTCTTGCCGCCGATGCCCCATTCTTCTAGTGCCTCAGCAAGCAGATTAAAAGCTAGATTTGCCCATTTCTGCCCGTTCTCTCCAGGAACATCACAGGAAACGGCTATGTGGAAAGATCCTACGATTGAGAGAAATGTTACTGGATTTGGATCATCGAAATCTGTTGGCGGCGTAGTTCCGAACTCATCTGAGTAGTATTCTCCATGATGCGGCGTCATCACATCATTCTGCAAAGAATCCACCAGTGTATTAGGAGTTATCCAAGCATCGTGAAAGATTATATGTCCGGAGTCCTCAGTAGTGCCAAAAAGGGCTTTGTGATATTCTCCACCAGATATACCTTCCATCCATCTTTTGAAGCCCTGACCCCGATCATCTTCACAGATACCCCATACTTGATCACAGTAGTGGGAAGCCAGTCCTTTCAGGGCGGTTCCCGGAATTAGAGGTGTTCCGTAGGTATGATGGAGGGTTAGGCCCGTCTCAAGGACATTCTCTCCGCCAAGTCCGATTACCATTCGTCCCATTGTTCTAAATAGGCCATCTGATTTGGGCTTTGGAAGACAAGCTATCTGCCGATCATATGAAGACTTATAAACATCTGCTAACTGGACCAGCGATTGGCGCATCTCTTCAAAAAGCTCTTTGCGTGCATCCGGATGATTCTTCTTATCCTTAACCGCTATTTTTAGATATCTATCCCTAAGAAGACCGGCATTTGAACCTGGAGGATGCTCCCAGCCCCACCAGCTTGCAATGGCAGCTCTGCATGAATCCGCCATAATCACTCACTCCAAAAGAGCTTCAGAGTAGCGTTTGAGCCAGGTTGCAGACTCGATGGCCTCATAGGTCAACCGTTGGTACTCCATCAATTCTGAGTTTCTGCTGAGTGCCCCGAGATCGCCTTCTTCGTTCATAACCTGTGCTAGATGAACCATGTAATCTTCTCCAGTGGAACCTTCTTTTGCAGCAACAAAAGCGAGAGACTGGGCCAAACCGCAAGATTGTACCAATGCGGGAAACCTCTTAGCAAGCTGACTATAGTCCTTATCTCCTTTTTTCCTAGAAGAAATACATTCGTAAGCTGTTTGTGCCCTCTTTTGCTGCCTTGTTTGGGTTTTTTTGGCCATAGTTCTAGCTCCTTGTGAACGAGAATTTTACCCTGCCTTTTCCTACAGTTGCCTTTCCTCCGATCTGCACATCCAACTTATCGTTTATGCAGTATGTTTCCAGTATCTTATCTTTGGTTATACCCTTATCATGCCCGTTATCACCATAGACTCTATCACACCAGGCAATTCCCGCAAGCACAGCTTCCGCAGGAAGTGTTTCCTCGTACCAGAGGGCCCCTTGGGCAACGATTTTAGTTTCATCCTCTATCCTGACATGAGCTGTCACTTCAGTGCCGGTTTTCGACAGGAAATTGAAAGAATCATCGAATAGTACTGCAAATCTTTCCTCAAAGATGCTTCTCCATCGGGTTTCGTTGGTTATATCCTTTGGGAAAATGGCTGCGCCAAGCAATTCAGCCCATTTTTTTGTATTTTCATCTGGCTTGGCATCGAAATCCAGATCTTCAAAGTAGACTTTTCCTTTACCAGCGATCTTCGACTCTTCTACAACCATGGCCTCGTTTTTTTCAGGGCTTGGAACCGCTGGAGGTTTATATCCTACAGCTTCAAGAACTCTTTTAAGCCTTTCTAGAACTAGCGGACTGGTTACATAGGCAAATGTCCCATAAAGACTTCTGATCGGCATACAGACGATATGAGCATCGGTGAGGATTAGGGAACCTGCATTTGAAGAATCATCTACTACCTGCTTTCCAAAGGCGATATCTATATTTTTTGGATTTTTTTGATCACTGTTTCCATTCTGATAGAAGTGATCTCTAAGCACGCCCTTTACTGCAGATCCGGGAACCAGCGGCCAATCCGTAACCTTCTCCCGCATGATGGGCATATCTATGAATCCGACTCCCTTTCCCGCTCCAACGTGCAAAGGCGTAATCGCCTGCATCCAGTACACCCTAGTGTTTTTCATAACCTGACACCTCCTACTCCTTCTCTTTCGTATTCTTTACATCTGCAAAGTCCCAAATGCCCCATAAGGCCAGACCGAAACCATCACGGCGGTCCTGTTTATTATCACAGACCGATCTCAACCATAGACTTTTGGCAAGAGTCGCAGCATCCATATCCCCTTCAATCTCGAAGAAATAGACTGAACCTGCTGGGACAAGCCTTCGGATGGGCTTGGGTCCTCTCCTGTCCTTTTCCAAACTCCAGCCGCTGATGGGCTTCCAGCGTTCGGTACATGCTGAGACAAGCTTAAGCATCAATCCTTTTGGCCAGTAATCAGGAGCTTTGCCCTCTTCGTCCTCAGGCCAACCCTTAAGCCAGCCTGGCTTCCATCCATCTGAGAATATAGCGGGCGTGGCTAAAACCATGCGAACTTTATTTCCGGTAAACTTTGAGGCCAATTCCGAGGGGAAGTCCCAAGCATCTTGAGTATCGCATGACTTCCAGCGGGCCAATCGTCTCTCTCCACCAATAGTGTTAAATTGATCGACATCTGCAAGGTCATTGGCGAAATTGCCCTCATTTTCTATTCTGGCTGCAAGTTCAATACCATTCGCCATATCCTTAACAGAGAAATCAAGTCCAATAGTCTCAAAGAGCTGAGTATCTTTAGCGACTCCAAGATCTTTATCTATTTTAACGTGAGTCCTAGACTCTTTTTGCGGAAGGTTCAGAAAAAGGTCCAGGAAATTAGAGTTTCCTGCATTCATATCTGGATCGGGAGGTGATTCAAAGCAATCTCCTTTAGCATTTATTAGCCATTTTTTTATCATCTCCATTGACCAGAGAGATGGTATCTTGGCAGGCTTGAATTCACCTTTTACGCTTTCAGGCAGCATTGCTGGAAGCAAACCGCCGATCGGAAGATTACAATCGCAGTCTTTCCAATCATCCGAATCAAGGTCCACTGGCCGGATGGCATAAGCCAAATCCTCTCTTTTTCTATTCTCCTCTTTGACCAGAATATCTTTGGGTGCAGGTATGTAAAGCCTGCCTTGCCAGAAAGGTAGAGGCCCTGAAATCGAGATCTGCTTAAGAGCCTCAATTGTCTCATTTTCGAAATCGCTATTCTTTGCATTTCCCAGCATTGTCCTGAGTGACCCCGCCAAAACTGAAGGATAAAGCCAGTCCAGAGATCTCATGCGGACCCCCAATCCAAAAGGTCGGCCATCTCTGGCAATGAGTGGATCATGGGCGGTTATTGTTAGATATGTCGCCATCAGCATGCCTCCTGGTATGGCTCCTCATTACTTTGGGATTTTCTTCCTTTTGCCTGTTTCATTGCAGCTGCTATCCTCCGAGCAAGAATCAACTCGGAAGCCAATTTGTTAATTGCCTCGTAAGGATCTAATTCATTTAGCATATCTTTGATATCATCTTTGGTAAGAATAGGTAATTTTGCTTTTCCTTTCTTGCGATAGATTAGCCTTAATGCATCAGCCGCAATAAGATCTCTAAGCTTCTCCTTCTCATCGTTAGAAGAAGTTCCCCAATCCCTGTAATCTTCAGCCAATTCGTGCATTTCATAGGCAATGCTATCTGGTAATAGATTATTGGAATGCATCTCAGCCCAATTAAGAAGACGCTTATCGAGCCCTTTTTTATCCTTAGGTTTCCATTGCTCCCCAACTTTTATTGGTGCCCCACTCCTTGGGTGAATATGAACCGCAAGCCCATTTCGCTCATCGTTTAAGTTACTTGATTTACTTCCCTTTTTGGCCGCCTTTTCGGCTTCTTTGCCAAAGCTTAGGATATCTTCCAGAGGTTCCATCGAATGGCCTATCGCAATTCCAACTGATAACGTAGCGCAGTTTCCTTCTTCATCAAGGTAGCTCTTCAGTAGATTCCCGAAAATATCGTGCAGCTTTCTTGCTACCTGAAGACAGTAATCCAAGGGCAGAAAGGCCAAAACATCATCACCTCCAGAGTAAACCATGCAGCCATGATTCTTCTCCACAACATTTCTTGCAATTTTAGCAAATTTGGCTAACTTAGCTGAAAAATCATGATGTTCCTTTGAGGTTTTCCTGGCAGCTATCAATTTTCCCATGCGATCTCCATCAGCAATTAAGATCGCATAGTAGCGTTGTGGTTCGCCCAAGCCGAAGCATTTTTCTCCTTTTTCCGTTTCACCCTTTTTCTGTAGACGCTCAACAAAGCCTTTTATTAATTTAAGGTCCTCAATATCCTCCTTTGAGATATTAACCTCCCATCCCCTCCACTTATGATGGATATTCTCTTTAGGACTAGAACTATTCTTACCATCATTTATCATTCCTGCAATCCTTGGGAGATATAAGATCTGACCATCAAAAGGGAAATCCGGATACCGTCTATTTCCATTATACAGTCTGCCAGCCCCTTGAGCTATGGTTTGATTCTTTTTGCAGATTCCCTTGATTCTATTTAGAAGTTCATCTGCACCTACATCCGATTTCTTCACCCCACGAATCCACGGGTCTAAGGCTACACGTACGACAGATGGAAAAGCCTCTAGCTCTATGGGAGGCTGCTCTATTTTGCTTTCATCCTTGCGCCAGCCAAGCCGCTTTGTTAGACCGATAGCACAAAGCTGTTCTCCATTCTGCAACCGCATTTTAATAGCTAATTCTCTTGGGATTTCATCATCTTTTTTGAGCACACTCTCCCTGGCTCCATCCAAAGATGATTTGGGAATTCCGAAATATTTATCTGGATCTTCATAGGGGAGATCAAAATTTCTAATGGATTTTCTGCCACCAAGAAGCCGCATCAATTTCTTATGGGCTTCTTGATATATCTCGGGATCATCTCCATTTAGTGGAACCCAGGCTGAATAGAATTCAATGATATCATTAACCTGCTTTTCCCAAATATCCTCACGAATAAATTCGCCTGCAAGAGATTTAGCGCCATTTGCATAGCGCATCCACTCTTTACATGCTGAGTCTTGCACATCTATATCTAATTCGGCAGGATTTATTCCTTCATGCAGTTTAGCTAGGATTATATTACCAACATTGTAGGCTCCAGGATTTGGATCTGGATCAAGTTCTTTGCTCCCTACCTTCAGAGCTGGAAATATAAGCTCTCCAGATTCCGATATTTTATTTGCCGCTGCTTTGCTGATTTCCGAGAGAAGATGAGAGCCGAACCAGAGATCCCTAGTGCGCCGAGCTGCTGCAATGAAGTCCTGCACCGGCCCGATAGAAAGGACATACAGGTAAGCGATCATTATTTCACCTCCACGAAGCCGTTCTCCTTTACATATGCAAGGAATCCCTCAATGGCACATCCTGATGAAGAGCGAGCTGGCAAACCTGGCTTTGAGCTGCTCAATGGAGAGTTGGGATAGCTGGCCAGCGTAGGATCGCGTATTTTCTTGAAATGAGGATTTCCATTCGCCTTCTCCAAAACCACTTCATCTGGGGATGGAGCGTTTAGCTTGAGTATTAATTGTAAAACATCGCCATTCCTGCACATCATAGGCCTCAATATTAGCGGGCTTGACATCCTTGTTTTCTCCTCCCCGTGAAATACAGGATATAACTCAGTGTCTCTGGGGTCTCCAAAATTCAGATCTTTAAAATGAAACACAATCGGAAGGCCTAGCTCCGCTCTGGGAAAAGCATCATTGGGGATTGCAGGCATTCTGGAATGGCGCGTGGATCGGCTATTTGTGGCCTGTCTTATGCTCTCAGGCTCAGGCCAACGTGATCTTCCAGGTCGATTTTGGCTCGATCCAAGATTCCTGCCAACACCTTGTCCTTGCCTGAAGGCCTGCATTAGGCCCACTACCTCAGTCCAATCCTGCAATACGTTTATACTATTACTTTTTCGTACCAAGAAGCTACTTGGCAGAGTCGGCCAATCCTGTGAGCTTGATAATTTAACGCCAAATTGCTTCAAACAAGATTTGTACCAAGAGCTCGGTGGTTCTTTTTGGGCTTGAGCAGGCAAATCGGCGGTGATGCTACTTCTATCAGGGGGTGCAAGCTCTTTGCAGTATAAAGCACCAGCACCACGTCTTGTCCTTGCCCCAATTCCTCCAAAGTTCACCCAGGCCCAAACGGCAGAATTTATATCCTGAGATAAGCCTTGCGGATAAGTCAGCTTCAATTCAAATGAGACATTAGCGGTGCAATTAGCAGGAGGAATCCCATCCCTTTTGTTTCCTTGGAATGGAAAGAGCGCATAAGGTGGATGGTTTTTCTCGAACCGAGGAAAGTTCTTGTCATCAGGGAAATAGGCGCAGGGATATGTTTTTCCTTGCGATTTTATTTTAACCTCTAAAGCAACTTGACTTGGCTTCTCCGTTGTCCCCCAGATCTCGCCTTCTCGCTGATGAAGCTCTGTCAATGTCTTATAATCTGATCCTCTCGTAGCCCTCCACCACTGTCTTAATTGACCTCTAATGCTGGACGGCCTCACCAATGTAACCGGATCGTTCTTTCCGGCATCGGCGCCGCCTCCAAGAATCGGCGTAATTACCTGAATCTCATAGACCTTGATAAGCATATTGGGATAGTATTCCACATTCTTGGGCTTCCCTGGGCATTTGACTACGCTACGCAACATGCCATCACACTCCTTTGCATTTTTGTTTAATTATTTTCTAAGTTTGGTCAACTTCTTAAAAAATAAATTCCATTAATATAACTTAGGCTCTTGCGCTAAATCATCCAGCGTGACCTATATAAATACATTTTAACGCAAGATATAAATGTCCAATTCCTAACAGAAAGTGACCAATCGCAGCTTCGAGCACCCTATATCACTCCATTACTATTTGAATTCATATTTCGATTCCATTGAGCCCATTGTCTAGGACATTGATGCAACTTTCCAAGCCTTTGCTACTATTAAACCACCTCGCTTATCCCTTCCTCTCATAACTTATATACTTTTCGAATAAGATACGCTTTAATCATTACTAAACAAAACTTAGATAATATTAATAATAAATTACTATTCGCCAAAAAAACGGCAAATAGTATTGAAGTGATATCGGGTTAGATCTTTTTCAATGGGGCCACGGCTTTCAGCCATGGAAATTGTCTAATCAAATATATCTCATTCAACCGTATTTATATCTAGCGGAGCTATGATTGCCGATTCAATGAATACTTAACGCGATATTACGTAGTCAGTCTAGATATGAACATCCTGTCCGAGTTGTTCAAAGCAGTCCGCGAGACTCCTTCCAGCTCAGCGACAAGCCAAATCCTGGAAATCTTCCCCACTGCCAGACAAAATCATCGCCTTAGATCTTTGGACTGGATTAGACGGCGAAATTTTTGCAATTGAGTTGCGGCATAATTTTGGGGATCGTATAGAATCAGCCCGTCGAGGGCGATCCCCAGATAAAGCGGTGGCAGCACAGCCTCGAACTCTTCTCGGGTTTTTGCCAGGACAGAGATCCGACCTCGCCAATTTTGCGGGAGGATATTTTGTTTTTCTGTAACGTTCAATCTGACGTTCCGGCAAGTCTTTGGCGATGACCAGAGCACCCCAGTCTCTCCCCTCTTTTGCTTCACCTCTGGCACGGGAGACGAAGAAAACAACGGCCACAAGCCTTTTGCCCAATCCATGTTGATAAATAGATAGCCACGTCGATATCGTTTAAATCATCCCTCTCCAGGAAAGACCCAAAGACGTAGGCGAAATCGACTTCATCAATCCCGCTATAATAGTGCCTATAAACTCCGGAGCTTTATTCTTATTCATTGGATGTTCCCTACTGCTTACAGCGCTTCTAAAATGATAAGACTTTCTGAGAAATTATCAAGACCTGATACCGCGCTTCTTGGCCCACTCTTCGAGATCCTCAACCTCATCCTTGTGGGCCTCGATATAAGCCCATAGGTCATCAGCGCACTCAGTCTCTTCTTCTTCGGGGATTCCATCAATTTCAAAAGGGACTTCCTTTTTTGTGATTCTCGTTTTGCTTGAGGCCATCGGTATATAATCACCTTCAATAGTATTTATCTGTAATCGGAGTCTCGCCGCCGTGGAAATATTCTGGCCACCCAGATCTCATGCTCTGCCTTTAAGACGGCATACTCAACTCTCCACCGACCTATCCGTAGCCTATAGACTGATTCCGTTTTGCCCTCGATCTTTATTATATCCATTCCGGGATGAGGGGTATATGGATCTATTTTGAGTGTCTCTAAATGGTCATAGATATTCTCTGATTGATCGCAATTCATTTTATCCAGCTTTTTCCTGGCAGGTCGGAGGATTTTAAGAGTAAAATTCATGTCTAGGCAATCTATCCATATTTCTTCAAGAGATTCTCTCATCAACACATCATTCAGCATCTCAAATATCTGTAATGTTGTGATTATCCTCTGCCGTAAATCCCCCCATCCCAAAATGCGCCCCATACCCCACCGCTACCGGCCCCCGCACTTTTTTTGAAAACTCAATCCTGAACCCATACCCCGCACTTCCTGCCCGCCGCCCCTCGCCAGAGCTTCGTGCCCTGTGGAAGCTTGCCCACCCCACCCTGCGCCCAGCCAATTCAGTAAAAGATACAGGTTCAACCGCCACAGGTTCAGGAAATCCCTCCAATCGAAGCAGCCTCCTAAGCTCATGCTCCGGGCTTCCGATCTGCAATCCCCTATCCACCTTGGGAACCCCAGCCCTAGTAGCCTTCGGATGTCTCGTCGAAATGAAGGGTGTCCTCGAAATCCATATCGGTGATTCAGCCAGTAGGGGACACTCCCCTCTGCTCACATCCAGTCCTCCGATATCGCCGGGCAGACCCAAGCTCATGAGAATAAGCTGCACATCAAGGCCATGTATTTCCCTCAGGTTCTCCAGAGCGTCTCTCTCTACAGGGCCGAAGCCTGCAGCCGCATAAACTGTAACATGCGTAATCTCTCCATTGCGACCTCTGCCTAAGGCCAGGTTGGACTCGCTCAGGATGTATGCATGTGCATGGCCTTTCAGCGGCTTCCCTTCATTATCGCAGCCTGTGAAGATGAATGAGCCGTCTGATAAATCGACTAAGGCAACATGTATTCGCTCTGCCAGCAAAATGGCCTCTGTTAGCCTTGGAGCTCTACTACTCAGGGAAAAGCGGGCCACAGTTGGGTTATCTAATGATGATGTTTTCATGACTGATCCCGCTAAACTCCCTTGAAAAGAATTGCCGGCAGAAGATGGCTCCATGCTGGTTGCCTCTTCAAATATCTCAGCGAAGCTATTTTCTACACCAGCTTTGATTGATATTATCATCCCTCCCACAGTGGCAGAATAACTGCTGCCAGATAGGTGCCTGTGCACTTATCCCTCGTCGGCGAAAACACAAAGATGTCATGAGATAAAAGGGTGACCCTCAGATGGATAACACTATCAGAAAATTTTTTCCAATTGGTTGAACTAAAGAAAATATTTCAAGAATAGTGAGAATGGTGATATTTTATGAGCCTGGGCAGACATCACCAGTTTCAAATTTTATGCTAGGCTAACGAAGGCAAAGGTAAGAGATTCACCATAACCTAAGCCTGCATGAGCAATACCTCTTGCAGCTTAATAGTCTTCATAGGAGGATAGCGTCTGCCCAAGCAATCTACATCCACTCAGAGCTATTAGAGTCTAGCGTTCTGCATTCGGCAAACATGACTAACAGGACTAATCTTAATCCATTCAATCCTAAAGCATGCGCTATCCAAAACCTTCCCCCGGAGAGGGGCTAGGGGTAGCACGTGCGGCGACTGAGCACGCTAGGATAGCCGTCAGTTTTAGCCCCAAAAAGTGCGGAGCTAATGATTATTTTTATTCTTCAGATGCGCCGTGGCTAAATATCGTTCGTTTGGCATGCAATGAAGCAAAACTAAGAATGCAATGATTCTCACATAGCATCAGAATCGTACCCAAAAAGCTGGAAACATTTAGTTTAAGGCTGTCAAAACTTTAATCAGGTCAAATGCTGCTTCAGCACATTCTCATAAAGCCGCTTTACGTTCTCCGCGGTCTTGGGCATATCAGGGAAGCCTTTGTATTTCATCGCGGTATCTACATCTTCAGGCAGCTTTAGCTTATACTGGCTGCGGGAATAGAACCAGCCCTGTCTTGCATAGTACCTGGAGAGGTACTCCTGCTCTGTCTGACCAGGTGTGGGCGTGAAGAGGCCATGCTTTTTATCAAGTTCAGCAAGCTCCATCATAGTCGTATAGCCTGATCTGCTGATTATGAACTTTGCCATGTTCATCATCTCTACCTTTTCGTCGGTTGAAACGTAGGAATGAACTGTAGTATGTTCATCAAGCTTCTCGTGCCGCTCCTTCTGCGGACTTCCGAGAAGGACTACCTTCTCGCCTGGAAGACCTCTAACCTGCTTAAGTATGATCTCCTCTAGCTTTGTCCTCTGGGGCTCAGGACCTGAGATTATGATGAGAAAATCAAGGTCTGCATCTACATTCATCTTTCTGGTGCTTGCCAGTATGCCGGCATAGTATGTCCTATCGTTCGTAACCTTAAGATTGGATAAGGCCAGTTCGCCGCTGAGGTTTGAGCCGTTCGGCTTGATATCAGGAACTATCACTCCGGTATACCTTTTATGGAAGAATCCATTGAAGTAAAGAGTTCCTTTCTCAAGTGTCCGGATATATTTCGGCAGCCTGAAGCGGAGCTGGTGTGTAATAAAATAGCATGGAATATCGCGTGAGTATACGCCCAATCTGTTATCGCTTATTATTAGATCGAATTTATTCTCGGAGAGTATTTTGCTCAAGTTCTTCTTTTCTGTAGCAAGTGCCTTCAGCAATATTGGTGTGGCAGCCGCAAACTTGGGCAAAAAGAATCTTGTGGAGCTGTATGGCGCAGGATAGTCCTTATACAATATGAAGTGACATTCAGGGAATTCCTTCTTCAGAGATGCTAGTGCATTGCCACTGGTGGCGATAGTTATCTCATGGCCGCGATTCAAAAGCTCTCGGATGATGGGGATATCTCTAGTTGCATGACCCAATCCCCAGTTGAGAGGGCTTATGAACGCATGTCCCATGAAGAATGAAGCAAATTCTTGCTTATATAAAACCCTTTCCTGAGGAGCAGTGCTTGAGGATGTTTGGGATATTGCAGCTTGCGATGAGCAACTTTCAGATTGAGCGCCTCTTGAAGAGATTGCTCACGAGTCTCAAATACTAAAAACCCGATAAGCAGCTGATAAGGAATAAATACTCTATTTGGCATGAAGAATTATTTATGCACGAGCAGATAAAGCAGGCTGTGGATAATTTTCAGGGTTTAAGCAGGGATAAGCAGGCGGGTGTAAAGGAAATCTTGAGAAGATATGTTAATGGAGAGATTGGGCTTGATGTGGCTTATTACGATCTTCTGGATAACGAGTTCATTCCAATGCCCCAGAGGTGCGGCATGCATGCCAAAATCAACGAGGATGAAGAAAAGCTGATAGCGTATATAAAGAGCAAGCTGTTTCATTTTTAACGAATACCCCACAGCTTGCTATGGGATATTCGTTAAAAATGAAATCTCTTCAGCCGAGAGTCCAGAGAATGCAGCAAGCAGTTCTCTTCTCTCGAAATTTCTATCATCTCCAATCTCCGATAGGATTGTAACTGCAGAAACAAAGCTGATTCCGGGCATAGATATTGCAATCCCCAGATCGGTTTTTCTTCTTTGAATCAGCCTGCAACATTCGATATCTATTTGCTCAATCTGTTCTGCCGAAAAAACTCCTGAGCGATTTTGCTCTTTGTCTTACCCCTAAAATCCATATAGCCCTTTCTGGCTCTGATCAAAGATCTCAGTTCTCGGTCTTTTTCAGGAAGAATTCTGGATGGCTTGATTTGATTGTTGAGGCGTAGCTCTGCGAGCCGTTCTTGTGGATTCTACCGCAACCTTATTGCAGCCATTTTGTGGCTGGCTATAAGCCGTAAGGATACAACTGCCTTAATGAAACCTAAGTTCCCCTAATGAACTTCGATTTCGAACCACAAACGAGACCGAGATGATTTGAAGATCTTGATGTCGATTCCTGGTATTAAATTCACAGCTGCTATCACTATTCTTGCGGAAAGAGGAAACTATTGGGATTTTGTTGATGGAGACTAACTGGCATGTTATTCAGGTCTGATTCCATTTGTTGAAGATTCTGGTGCTGTGTTGGATAACTATATATGCTTAACAATATAGTAAATATAGAATGGTTGAAAA
>JBHGAU010000016.1:0-45623 GCA_041946675.1 Methanotrichaceae archaeon
CTGACCGGTGTCTTCTCAATCGAGAAGTTCATCCAGCTCTGGGGCAACTCCACTTGCGGTGCAATCAGCGTTGATTGGCTGCCTTGCGTATAAATCGCATAACCGAGATCAATAAAAAATGGCTCCAGAATAAACTGGAGCTGAACTCCTTTTATGTGAAATTAATCTATTCTTATTCTGATTCAAAACTCACATTTATAGTCCTGCCATCAAGGACGTCCTTCTCGCTTACGCTTATATTCTGCGTCTTTATGCCTTTATCGCTGCCTGAGAATATCATATATGGATCAATGGCACGAATCCCATATTTGTTCTCAGTGGAATAGGGAACCCTTATCTCATACTTGCCGTCTTTTAGCGTTCCCTCATTGATATAGTAGAACTCCTTCCATTGGTTGGAGGTCAGGTTCAGCAGTGCTCCTACCTTCTGATTAGGACCTGTGCTCACCTTTATAATCGCGCCTGGAACATATTCGAAGATCTTTATCATGCTATCGGGATTCTCAGTGCCGACAAACGTAGGCGATCCGTGAACCAGCCTGAAGTGTCCCATGCCTGCCCCATTGAAGAAGTAAAGGCGTGCCATAGTCGTGCCCATAAGCTTCTGTGTAGGTGTGGCTTCAAAATCCGAGCCGGAATCCTTAACCACAAGGTAGCTGGAGGGATCTTCGTTTGTCCAGGCTACAATGCCAGGCAGCTTGCTGTAAAGCATATTATAATCCACAAGAACATACTTGGACTTCCTCGCATCAAGCACTGCAGTTGAGGCCGCTTCATCTTGAGATAGATAGAATCTCACAGAATCAGCCACTCCAGACTGGAAGTTGTCTGAAGTCACAGGTCGCTTCGCCAGATAAACCACCCAGTTTCCGCAATCCCAGAAGTTCATAATGCCGTACTCAGGCGTCTTATCGGGGTTTTCATAGAAGCTGGTGGAATTGCTGTTGCTCTCCAGCCATTTCAAGGATTCATCCCAATCGCCTACGGTCTGCGGGACATTGCTTGTGAAATTCATGGTTTCAGATACCGTAGGAATAATCAAAAGTAGCAGCAATACTATAGCTATGGCCTTTGAGGACTTCGCCGTAGCGGTCATAGCGGTATGTTTGCCAATTACATCCAATGCCCAGAAGAAGAGAATGCTTATCAGTATTCCCGTTGCGATTGTTGAGAGGTAGAGGAATCTTATCTGCGCTACAGTCAGCAATAGAGATGCAACTGCCCATATTAGAATGAATAGCTGGCCCTTCTTCTCTTCACCTTTTCGCATTATGTAAACGACTAGAACAACAAGCCCGGCTATAGAAAGGACGAGGTTCAAGATGAGCGGCCAGCCCAAACTGGAGGCGAGCGAGTATGTGAACAGGCTCCCTGAATTGGATAAGAGAGGTTCAGCCTCAGAGATCTTTCCGCTCAGGTCCCCTGATATGAGATAATCACCGCCGGATTGAATGAGCGCATATATGTCAAAAAAATTGCTAATGAGCCTGGAGAGAACGGCAGTGGCACCGGCGATGGCGAGTAGTGCCAGAGGAAATATGGTCCAGTTTATATTCTTTTCGAGCATAACCTTGGATATTGCAAACATGAGCAGCATTGCCGCAGTTGAGGCGGCAATTCCTACGAAGGATGGCAGGAGCCAGGATGCCCGTCCGAAGGGCACTGTGAGGATTAATGCTGTTCCAAAGGCGAGCAATAGCGTAGTTGCAAACTCTTTTGATTGTATCCTATTCTTCAAATTATATATTATCTGAATGCCGGCATAAATTAGGATAATTCCCAAGTAGATGCTTGCGCCAAGCCAGGTATAAGCCAGCGCAGCCATCATTACGCCTGAGGCTACAGCAAAGAGATTTCTCTTCTCAGTCCTGTTGAGAGCCAGAATCAAAAATAAAATGGAACAAAGAAAAAGCAAAACCTCAAGGCCATGGTGATCAATTGCGCCTATTTCCGTCTTCGGTATATAATATGGCGATATTGCTGTCATGAAGGCCGAAAGAATTGCAATATTGCTGTTGAATGCAGTCTTGGCCATATAATACACAGCCACAACGGCTATAGTTCCAATAATTACCGGTACCATAGCCGATACCATCTCAACTCCGCCTTGTGTATGCTGGCCGAGGACAATAGATAACAATGCAGACAGCTGATCGAAGAGGGGTGGCCAGGTCAGGTTTACGCCATGAGGGTAATTAAGATACGAATCGGACCAGAGTGTGCTCGGGAAATGGTCTACAGTATATAAAATTCTGCGCATATGATAATATTCATCAGCACCGTCCGGCAGAACGCCGCTTTCCGTAAGGGTGTATCTTCCTGCAAATAACCTTAATAAAAGGCCCAGCAGGGCTACTGCCAGGACCTCTGCTGGCTCATACCTCTTCGCACGGTCCATATGGCCCGGTAAGTGAGATCCATATATAAGAATATAGCTTCAATGGCTTTGATCGAAAAAGGCTTAACGGATGGGACGAAAGCTGGAAGACGTGCCCCTAGTAAGCCTGATAATTCCCACCAAAGATGAAGCACCTGCAGTTTGCGAATGTATCCAGCGTGCTAATGAAATCTTTGATGAGATTGGCGTAGAGGGAGAGACCATAGTTGCAGATAGCTCTACTGATGGAACGGCAGAGATAGCCTCGTCATGCGGGGCCAAAGTTGTCAAGCCCGAAAAACTGGGGTATGGAAATGCATATCTTGCGGGGTTTGAGCAGGCAAAGGGTAAGTATATTGTGCTTATGGATGGTGATTTAACATACGATCCCGGAGAGATGAAGGGCATGCTGACACTACTTCAGAACGGCAGCTTCGATATGGTCATTGGATCGAGGTTAAAGGGAAAGATAAGACCTGGGGCAATGCCAGCTCTTCATCGATATATTGGAAATCCTTTTTTGACCTGGCTTTTGAATAAGCTGTTTTACACTGGAATATCCGATGCCCACTGCGGCATGAGGGCGATAACCAGGGACTCGCTGGATAGGCTAAATCTCAGGACAGGGGGAATGGAGTTTGCCTCAGAGATGGTGATTGAGGCATCCCGCAAAGGCCTGAGGATCGCAGAGGTTCCAATCACCTACTATCCACGCAAGGGCGAATCCAAGCTGAGCTCCTTTTCAGACGGCTGGAGACACATGCGCTTTATGATGCTCTACAGGCCGGTTCCCTTTCTTCTATTACCCGGTGGAGTGGCTCTGGCCATGGGCCTGAGCCTGGCCCTTAGGGTCCTGATCCAGGGAGGATCAAGAATGCACTCATTGATCTTGGGCAGCCTATTGCTCGTAATAGGATACCAGATGTTTTTAGCTGGTATTTACTTCGGTGCATTCGGTGAATCCTACGGCGTATCAGGCAGCTCAAGGGTTATAAAGAAGCTGGTGAGCTACCACTCGCTGGAGAAGGAGCTAATTCTCGGCATGATACTTTTGGTGTTAGGCATTGTTTTAGGGGTAAATGTTCTCCTGAGCTGGGGTGCAGGCGGATTCGGCTCTCTTGATGCAGTCCAAAATGCGATGATGGCAATGATACTGTCAATTCTCGGCATACAGACTATCTTCTCAGGTATGTTCATAAGTCTGCTTCTGCTGGGTAATGGACAGCAAGATTGAAGCTGAAGTCTTCCTCGGGAAAAGCTCATATAGATTTCCGAAAAGACATAAGTTTGGACCTTGTAGAGGCATTCTTTTGTGATCCAAAACACGGTCGATTGCTGATCCTACCTCCGATCGGTAGTGTGGTGCCCTTATGATATCAGACGCGGCAAAAAATACCATAAAGATATTCTATCCTTCACAGGACCCAGATGAAGCGCTAGATGAAGTAGTAGCCGAGTGGCTTGATATCAAGAGATCGAAGATAGAGGAGCGAGTAAGAGAGTTTGAGCGGAAGTATGGCGCAGAGTATCCGGAGTTTGATGCCAGAATAAGGTGCAGAGGCGCATCTTTAGAAGAAGAGGACGACTGGATCGATTGGGGAGATTATATCGATTTGCTTGAATCACTGAGAGAGTACAGGAGAGGGATACTATACTATCTCGGTTGAAGGGACACTAAGCCTGCTTAAAAAGAGCAGAGTAGTAAGAAGCGTGGTAGTTAAGGAGGCCATAGATCTCCCCGATTACGAGAAATTTATCGCCATTGCATATCTCACCAATGGATATACTCTGCATATCAGGGAAAGGTATTCAGGTGGTGATCTCATCAAGTACTCTTACCGTCTTATAAAGGATGATGATGTGGTACGTTGGGATAATGTCCCGCATCATAAAGAGATATGCATTTACCCTCACCACAAACATAAAAATGATCAGGTGCTAGAGTTTTCTGAGATGGATATTATAGAGGTGCTGAGGGCGATTGAGGCCGAATGAAGGATGAAAATCGCATACATCTACGATGCTGCATATCCCTGGGTCAAGGGGGGAGCTGAGAAGAGGATCTACGAGATTTCCCGGAGGCTTGCAGAGCGGGGGCATGAGATCCATTGTTACAGCATGAAATGGTGGGAGGGCCGCAAAGATATCATCGACGGGGATGTATATCTGCACGGCATCTGCAAGCCCGTTGACCTATACTCCGGAGAAAGGAGGTCGATTAAAGAGGCTGCTTACTTCGCCTCCAAGGTTCTCATTTCCATAGAGGATAATTTTGATATCGTGGATTGCCAGAATTTTCCATATCTTCCCTGCTTCTCGGCAAAGCTTCTATGCAGCTTGAGCAGGCAGAAGCTGTTCATCACCTGGCATGAGGTATGGGGAGATTACTGGCATGAGTATCTGGGAAGAAAAGGGGCTTTTGGCAGATCTATTGAACTGGCAGCTTCCAGGCTGGCGGATAAAAATATTGCAGTTTCGAAGAGGACCAAGCAGGATCTTGAGGGACTGGGCTGCAGGGGAATCGAAGTAGTTCCCAATGGCATAGATTTCGAGAATATTGATAGGGTAAAGGCTTCTCGCAAAGAATCTGATATCGTTTATGTTGGAAGGCTAGTCAGGCATAAGAATGTAGATCTGCTGATAAGAGCCATAGGCCTAGCGGCAAAAGAAATTCCAGATATACGAGCGATAATAATAGGTGACGGCCCGGATATGAAGAAGCTAAGGGCCTTGACTCAAGATCTCGGCTTGGAGATGAACGTGGAGTTCACGGGATTTCTCGATAATTATGACGAAGCTCTGGCGCTGATGAAGTCCTCGCGTGTCTTTGTGTCGCCTTCGACCAGAGAGGGTTTTGGTATGGCTGCACTGGAAGCGAATGCCTGCGGCCTGCCTGTGATAACTGTGAATCATAGAATGAATTCTGTGTGCGATCTCGTGACTGAGGATAATGGAAGGATCTGTGAGCCATATGCCGAAGAGCTTGCAGATGCAATTGAGAGTGAAATAGCTTCGGAGAAGAGCTCGATGTGCAGAGAAAATGCGAAAGGCTATGATTGGGGAAAGATCTGTGGGCTCGCAGAAGAAATCTATGGATATGGGTTCAATTAGTCGGGCGGCCGAGGAAATTAGAAACATAATGCTGGAATATGCAAGGGATTATCCCAATAGCACATTCCACATCAGCAGTGACCTGAATTGGCTTAGATATTTAAAGCAGGTAGAGGTGGTTGAAGAGCTAGCACAGTCTCAATGGCGAATAATGGATCTTGGATGCGGACTTGGTCATACAACCGCACTGCTGGCGGCTGCATGTGATAGTAGTCATATTATCTGAGCAGATATAAACGAGCCTTTTACCTGGAGCAGATTGAAAAGATATGGTTGCGAATTCTGCAAATGCGATGCCATATCACTGCCCTTTGTATCCGACCGCTTTGATGTTATAGTCTCTTTTGGAGTTGGGGAAGTTTACAGATATCTGAAAAGGTGGATACAATATAATGTTTCAATTGCCGAATAGATATTCTCTATCTGGGTTCCTGGCTAGGGCCCTAAGACTATGGCATCATGAAAAAGCTTATTCGAATGAGGAGATAAGAGTCTTATTAAAGCATGGGAACTTTGATGCTATCCATGTTGCCAGAGAGCATGTTGTTCCTGCACAGGTAAAGAGAGTTAGCTCTGCTCTGAATAATGTTTTCAATAAAAACTGTCAGAGAACCTACGTATTAGATAAATTATTAGCCAAAACGCCGCTATCTCTGGTTTCTCAGGGTTATATGATAGTATCCAAGAAGAAGTAATCATTTTATTCCACTCATATTGATTGGATCTATGTTTAGCAACTATTATCAGATCAGCTCGGCCATAAAGATAGCTTAAAATAGGGCAGAAACAGGCCTAAACTGGCCATCATGAAGATACTGCAGACTCCCGTGAGGTTCTATCCTTGCATAGGCGGGGTTGAGAATTATGTATATAACATAAGCAAAGTGCTGGTTGAGCTGGGCCAAGATGTAAAAGTCATCTGTGCCAACGAGCCCGCTGGCTCTATAAGCATGCAAATATGCGGCATAAAGGTTAAAAGGTTGCCCTACACTGGGAAAATCGCCAATACAAACGTAACTCCTGGCCTCCCAATTGCTCTTCTGAAGGAGGATTTTGATATTCTTCATACTCATCTGCCTACCCCATGGAGCGCTGATTGGAGCGCATTTTTGGCAAAGGCAAGAGGGAGGCCTTTGGTTTTAACGTATCATAATGACATCGTGGGGAGAGGGTTTGCTGGTAGCTTAGCCTGGATTTATAACTCTGCCGGACTGCCGCTTTTGCTGAAGGCTGCATCTAGAGTAATAATCACACAGCGAAATTATATGGCATCATCATCTTACTTAAAAAATCATAAAGATAAGCTGGTTGTGGTGCCCAATGGAGTGGATACTGATAGATTCAGGCAAATAGATAGAAATAAAGGGAAAGCTCCAGACGGCAAAACTGTATTCTTTCTGGGATTATTGGATAGATTTCACAGATATAAGGGTCTTGATATCCTTCTTCAGGCTATGGCGGCAGTGACAAGGCAGATGCCCGATGCTAAATTGCTCGTCGGTGGAAATGGAGAGCTTCTCGATCATTATAGAGATATCGCCGCTACTCTGGGCATATCGAAGAATATGGAGTTTCTGGGGTTTGTGCCCGATGCCATGCTAACGGAATGCTATAACCGGTGTGATGCCTTCATCCTGCCGTCTATATCCTCAGAACAGGAGGGCTTTGGCATAGTCCTTCTGGAGGCAATGGCCTGCGAGAGGCCTGTGATAAGCACTGAGATCGTTGGCGTGGCAGATGACGTGCTGAGGTTTGATACAGGAAGGATCGTTAAGCCGGGCGATATTAATGCTCTGGCCAACGCTATTATCGAGATATTGGATGATGATGCTCTGGCAGCAGAGATGGGACATCGAGGGCGAAGGCTTGTAGAGGAGAAGTATACCTGGAGGAAGATAGGAAGGGACGTGCTGAGGATTTATGAGGAGCTTATATGAGTCCGTCCTTGGTCAGCATCATAATGAGCGTTTACAACGAGGAGAACTATTTAAAAGAGACTATAGACAGCATATTAAACCAGACCTTCCAGAACTTCGAGTTTATCATTGTCGATGATGGATCAACTGATGATACAGCCAAAATTTTGAATGAATATAAAGAAGCAGATAGAAGGATAAAGATAGTCACTAACCAGGAAAACATAGGCATAGCGGGATCAACGAACCGTGGCATAAAATGTGCCATCGGAAAGTATGTTGCCATTATGGACTCAGGAGATCTTGCTCACCCTAAAAGGCTGGAGCGGCAGGTAAATTTTCTCCAGTCCCATGATGATGTGTTTATCCTCGGGACGCAAGGGATATGGATAGCTGAGGATGGCAGAAGGATAGGAAGCTACAGGATGCCCCTGATGGTTGACAGCAAGGCGCTTTATGGGGCAGGCGGGGCAATTCATCCTTCAATCATGGCCAGAAAGGCCCTTTTTGACATTATCGGATTTTATGATGAGAAACTTGTTATGTCTCAGGAGTTCGATCTCTATATGCGCTGTCTAGAGAGGAATCTGGGCATGGCCAACCTGGATGAGGAGCTGATCAGCATAAGGGAGAGAGAAAAGGGGATGACTTTAGCGCATCTAAAGACCATACAGAGGAATCAGCTGAAGATCAAAATAAAATATCTGCCGAGATTCATCGGCATTTGGAATGTCTTCTATACCCTCAGGAGTTTTGGCGGCTATATTCTGCCATCTTTTATGCTTTCGCGGATAGCCAAATCCGGGAGAAGGGCCAGGTAAAGCTATTGAAACAATGCTATAAATTTTATATTAGGTTCTGATTATCAGTAACTATTGGTTAGTATTATATACTTAGACATACTACCTATATTTAAATGGTGACCGACTTCAAAACAAAACTTGAAAATGCAATGACCCTGGCAGATATATTCGAAGTGGTCAAAGCAATAGTGTTGAAGAGCACGGGCAAGAGCAGAGGCGGATTGATGCTGGGCATGGCTAATCTGGGCAACCATCCTCAGGGTCTTCTAGGAGGCTTCTTCACAGTCGGATCGAATGTCATAGTCATGAACAAGATTCCCCTGCAGAGGATCAAAGAGACCAGGCCCGAGCTTTATAGGCCATATGCCTTTCATATACTGCTCCATGAGTACATTCATTCCTTGGGATATCTGGATGAGGGAATGGTCAGATCGAAGGTTTATAAGATCACCAAGGATGCTCTAGGAGAGGATCACCTTGCAACCAGGATTGCAGCCAATACCAATGACTTCATGAAGGATCTGATTTATCCGGATGCTGCCTGGAAGCCTGATAATACAAGGCTCGAGTTGGAAAAGGACTTTGATAGATCAAGTGTCTCGTATATAGCATGAGCCTGCTGAAGAGGCAACGCTGCCTCTTTCAAGCTTTTTCTAATAGCCGATTTCGAAACCTGGTCTGACGATTATTTCTTCTTTATCAGTGGCGACTATGCCTTCACCTTCAGTGACGATAAGAATTTGTTCGATAGAGTGTGTGTGAAATTTGTTCTTTACCACTTTGCTGAAATTTACCTGTTTTATTAAGAAATTTTTGCTCATGTCAGGTCCGATAATCGATTGCATGGTGACAGGACCGGTAAACAATTTATCTGCCTGTGGCTCTTTAGCCACATGATCTACTTTGATTACTTTCATGGTTATCGCCTTTCTATCTCTAAGATTTGAAAAACACTTTGTTAATTTATAAGGCTTTACATTGCTGAATGAAAATTATAATTAGCTCAACGCTTCCTTTTTGGTGCTAAAACTAAGGGTTAATCCTAGCGCGCGGGAATCGCCGCGGGCTACCTAATGGCTCCATTAAATGGCGATGCTGCCACTTACGGATTCCGCCTGCGGATAGCGGCTTGAAATAATATCCACCCCCCCAGCCCCTCTCCGGGGAAGCTTCAGAAACGATTCGTGAATCCTTCCGAAGGGCGTTAGCCCGTTGCGGCTACTCTCGCGACAGCCCCGTAACCATTAGCGCGGGAGCGGAGCGACTCGCGGGTGCCCGGAATTAGTGGAGTGTAAATTTGACTAAGACTTGGCAAATGGTCCGATGGCCAAACTTGATCCTTTATAAGTCTGAACTTTTTATAATCTAAACTTTCAGATAGAAAAAGAAGCTGGATGGCCTCAAACTCTCATCGTTATTATAGAGCCCAAGATCGTTCTTTCTTAAAGGGCATTGCCGAATCCAGGAAAGCCGATTACATTTACATTCCGCAATCAAACCTTATATCCCGTCGACGATTCGTAAAGCTCCTTTACGCGATCGGCCTCATCTCCCGAGATATGCTTGGTCAGATAATCGACGAAGATCCGGGCGTACTCAGGTGAAACGCACAGCAGACATTCTGATCCGTCAAGGATGCGACCTGCAAGATATTTCAGATCCTCAGCCGACAGCCTCTCAAGCCTGGCCTCGAAGTCCTCCTCATCCACAGCGTAATGCATCGAGACCGGCGGGAGAATAGAGCGGTACTCGATCTTGGATTTCTTTTCTATCTCTGGCGCCAGCTTCTTCAGCACCTCGATGTCCTTCTCGTTGAGCTTTCTCATAATAATCAATCGTTCTCCCATTTCTTTGTGCCCGATGGTTTAAGGATCTTCTGGGCATCCCCCCGGAGGAGCATGTTTGTAAGAGCCGAAAGCGAGCAGAGCGTTCCTCTGCCTTGGATCACTTCGCCATTCGGACCCGGAATCCGCGCCACAATCCCACCTTCAGCAGTGATCTCGATCTCAGTTCCAATCTCGCTCAAACGGTGAAGGATTATGTTGCCCGTTGCGCCCATGGATTTCTCCATCCAGCAGTGCTTGAATGGGCAGAGGTCGCAGTAGGCCCTGAAGAGTTCAGCACTGGCCTCTGGAACGAGTCCTGCAACAATCTCAGCCTTTGCAGTTCCATAGGCCATGCAGCAGCCGCGAACGCCCTTTGCCAGGATCTCGTCTCCTTTGGCTAAGGAGACCTTGACGCGGCCGCCTTTGACCTCATATCGGTTCTCGATGCCCTCCTCGTATTTCTTCCGCCCGGTATTTGGGGCATCCTTCAAAATATCCTTTATCTTCCCGGCAAGCATTGGAGTTCTGGCTGCACCTATCGTCACGGCACATGTCGGGCAGTAGGCCGGTGGAGATTCGGCAATAACCTTGCCCTCTTTATCCAGGAAGGTGGCGACAACTCCCAGGCCCTTGCGCCTGATGAGCGTGCGTCCGCCCATGTCTTTGATCGCCATAATTGCGACAGCAGCAGCCGTCAGAACGCGGCCATAGCCCTGGAGTGCGGCAACAAGCTCAATATCCTCGGGCGTGTTAATGCCCTCCCTTAAGAGGTCCTCTGCAATATTAGCGGGTATCAGACATGCATCTATCTCAGCCGCCAGAACAGCAGGCGACCAGACAACGCCGAAGCCCTCGCCCATCACATTGCCTTGATCATCGAAGACTTTCGCAAGTATCCCGCCTGGCCGCTCATATGCGACGATCCTTCCTCCTGTCCTGCAGATCTCCTCTGCAACAGCGTGACAGATGCCGCAGGCGCCCTCTCTCGGATGGACCGCCTCTTTAACACGCTTCACAAGCTCTTCCTTAAACGTCATCTTCTGCTCTATAGATTATCCATGATCTATATACTTTTCCCGATCCTTCATCGATCTCCATTTTGATTGCGAACCTTTATATCATAATCATATTAACAATTGTGAACGGCGAAAGATAGATCGCAAAGTAGTCACCTATTAATAGTAACAGAATTTCCGATAACAAGAGGCAAGTTATGAGAATCTACGAGGATCTTACTAAAACCGTAGGCAATACACCACTTTTCACGCTGAACAGGATCACAAAAGGGCTTGATGCAACCGTAACCGCCAAGGACGAGTCCTTCAGCCCGCTATCGAGCGCGAAGGATAGGATAGGTGTGGCCATGATCGAGGCAGCTGAAATGCTTGCCAAAAACCCCCGCTACTATTACATTACGCGGCAGTTCAGAAACCCCGCCGATCCGGAGATACACCGCAAGACAACTGCTGAGGAAATCTCGCAGGATGCTGACGGCAAGTTTGATATTCTGATGTTCTTGAGGGCGGAAAGCCCGGGCCGCATAAGATCAGGGGTATTGGTGCAGGCTTCATACCGGATGTTCTCAGGCTTGATCTCATAGACGAGGTTATTCCGGTCAAAAAGTTTGAATTCTGAGAGACGTGATGAAATTATGAGCATCAGAGAAGAAATCCAAACTGTATTTGCCAAGGATCCGGCGGCAAGATCAGTCTTGGAGGTTATTACATGTTATCCAGGATTGCATGCCCTCTGGATGCACAGAATATCTCATTTCCTCTGGGTCCGTAATTTCAAATTTCTCGCCAGGCTCACATCTCATATCTCACGGTTTTTAACGGGCGTGGAGATTCACCCAGGCGCGAAGATCGGAAGGAGGTTCTTCATTGATCACGGCATGGGCGTTGTCATCGGCGAGACCGCAGAGGTCGGTGACGATGTGCTGATGTATATGGGCACAGTCTTGGGCGGAACAAGCCTTGAGAAAGCTAAGCGTCACCCCACAATCGAGGATGGTGTAGTCATTGGTGCAGGTTCGATCATCCTGGGGCCGATAACTGTTGGCAGGGGTGCCAAGATCGGCGCAGGATCTGTCGTCGTCAGATCCGTTCCTGCCGGTGCTACAGTTGTGGGCGTTCCAGGAAGGATCGCTGAGCCCGAGTGCCCTTCGACCAAGACAGATCTTGATTATGGCAACCTTCCCGATCCTATGCTCAGGGTCGTAAGCAGATTGCTCGATAGGCAGAACAGGCTCGAAGAGCGGCTGCGATCTTTGGAGAAATCGATTCCCTGGCCGGAGGCAGAGAAGATAAAGGCCAAGCTTGCGATGGAGGAAGAGATCAGGGAAGCGCTTCGGGATGTGATAGATCCAGAGGTAGGCATCGATATTGTTGATCTGGGGCTGATTAAAGAGATAATCGTGAAAGGCGATAGCGCTGAAATAGATATGGTTCTTACAACTCATGCCTGTCCTCTCGTAGATCATCTTACAGAACAGGCCAAACGCCGTGTAGAAGGAATAAATGGCATCAAACGCGTTGAGGTAAAAGTCCTGGATGAGCCGTGGAATTGGGACCGCTTTGAAGAGCAGCAGAGATTACATAGAGGGAAAAAATAGCGATCATTACTTATCCTTAAATTGATCTTTTCGATTTCAAGAGGCAGATGAATGAAGCTCGAGGATATTATAGAGATGCACGGAAAGGTTGCTGTAGCTCTGGAGATAGTCGAGGGCTGTAAGGAGTTCTCAGCCATGATCCCCGAAGTTCGGACCAATCTAGTTTATGCTTCTCCCGATGCTGCTGCCAGAAATGATGTTCTGGCAATCGATGGCCGGATAACTGTAGTGAACGGCATGCCTCATGCCGCTGGCAAGCCGAGGTTCGGCGCATCAAGTCATATGGCACGATTGATCATAGAGATAAGAAAGGTTGATCCATCCATCCGTGCAGGAATGGATTTCGCAAACGATCCCAGACTGGGGAGATGGCTTGAAGACTACTGCAGATCTAAAGGCTGGATCTTCAGCGTAATCGATCGAAGAAACGAGCCGGAAGATATCAAGGAGGCCGAAGGCGCATCGATGCCCTGGAAGGTGAAGGCTGCAATAGATGCTGCTGGAGGCCGCGTCCCAAAGGTCTTCTATGAGACAGGGGCTGTTGGCAAGGAGCCGGTATCAGTTCTAATCGGGAAAGATCCGATAGAAGTGGCAGAGCAAGTCTGCGAGATAGCGAGGCTTTACAATGAAGAACGATAAGCCAAAGATAGGCAAGATCGATCTTGATACATTCGACTCATTTCTTCTAAGGCGCCTCGGCAAGAAGGATGAAACGGTTATTGTGCCGCCGCTAACAGGTATAGATTCGGCTGTCATTGATATAGGCAACGACAAGGTGCTCATAATCGCGGAGGACCCGATACTTGCCATACCGAAGCAGCCGTGGGAGATGTTCGGCTGGTATACAGTCCATATCGGCGCAAGCGATGTTGCAGTTATGGGTGTCAGGCCGAGGTACATGACCTATTCTCTCCTGATGCCTCCTGAGACAAAGGACACCGATTTCAGGACTATTGTAAATGCCATTCACGAGGCTGCCCTTGAGCTCGATATTGCCATTGTGGGGGGACATACCGGCTATTATCCTGGATTCGCTGCGCCAACAATAGGCGGCGTCACAGTCTTTGCAGTTTCGGATAAAGGAAGATATGTCACTCCTGCAGGAGCAAAGCCGGGCGATGATGTGATCCTGACCAAGGGACCTGCGATCGAGACTGCAGGCATACTTGCAGTGATACGGGAGAAGGAGCTTCTGGAGAGATATCCATCATCGCTTGTAGAGAAAGCCAAGGCGCTATGTAAGCAGATGACAGTTGTGAAGGATGCCTCTGTTGCCTCAGACGTCGGAGTGCATGCCATGCACGATGCGACGGAAGGAGGCGTAATAGGCGGCCTCTTCGAGATCGCCAATGCGAGCGGCGTAGGAATGGAGATAGATGAATCCTTATTCGTTTATCCTGAGGAGGTCAGAATGGTCGCCGAGACATTCAATATCGATCCTGTTGCCGCAATAGCAGAGGGAACTCTGCTGATCGCTGCAGATCATGCCAACTCGGCTGAGATTATCTCTAGGTTAAAGTCTGCAGGGATAAGCGCGTCAGTCATTGGGAGTGTCACTTCTGATCCAAAGGCCAGAGTTATGAAGAGGCTCGATGGACATATCAATCCTCTGGAGATACCGGAGCAGGATCCATTCTGGCCAGTGTTCTTTGAAGGGCTGGAGAGAAGCTGAGCGTTATTGAAAATTTTATTGAGAATTAATATAGATTATTTCTGATGGCAGGTGCGATCTCCATATTAGCAAGTTATTTATTCATAAACATCAGGCAAGGATCATTGATGAGCTGAACCCAAGTTAACGATTGTAATTCGTGTTCTGCTGTCACTGTTATCAAAGGATAAAGGTCATACTGAGATGAAATCGCCATGTGAAGAGATCGTATGGGATGTGCTGCCCGGCATCAGGGCGGCAATTGCAGAGGAGCTTGTCAAACGAGGGCAGTCTCAGAAGGAGGTTTCAATAATTCTTGGAATCACTCCGCCTGCGGTATCCCAGTATGTCTCCAAGAAAAGAGGTTATAGCATAGAGTTCAGGGAGGATATCCGGGCTGCAATAGGAAAGCTGGCGGATGATTTGATAGCAAAGAAGGTAGATGACCTGACTGCCCGCATCTGTGAGATATGCAAAAGCCTGCAAGAGGACGAAACTGCATGCTGCACCAGCCGGTGTAAATAATCCAATGAAATTATCTCCGTGTGCCTAATTT
This sequence comes from Methanotrichaceae archaeon, assembly GCA_041946675.1. Lineage (GTDB taxonomy): Archaea > Halobacteriota > Methanosarcinia > Methanotrichales > Methanotrichaceae > CAWBKV01. The sequence continues at coordinate 14,855 of JBHGAU010000016.1, forward strand.
TGCACGGCAACATTAGAGAGCTCTGAATTAACGCTGACTGAAATATCATTTTGCCATGATCATCAATATAACGCCATTCCAATAGAGGATGCTCGAATGGACCAGCTGAATAAGCTCGAAGATCTAAGGCGGAGGATTGGAGAAAAAGGAAGTCTTCTGGTTGCATATTCAGGCGGCGTCGATAGCAGCCTTCTGGCGAAAGTTGCCACTGATGTTCTTGGAGATGGCGCGCTTTGCGTGATACTCGATTCTGAGACTTTAGCCAGGAGCGAGCTTGCGCACGCAATCAAGTTGGCGGAGTCTTTGGGATTGAACTATGAGATTGCAAGATACTCTGCCATCATAAATCATGAATTCGCAGCGAACCCTCCGACAAGGTGCTATATCTGCAAGAAAGAGGCCGCGAAGATCCTGAAAGAGGTTGCTTCCATTAGAGGATTCTCTGTCATAGCCGATGGAGTCAATCTGACAGATTATAAGGATTACAGACCTGGAATTATTGCCTGCGATGAGGAGAAGATTTGGCATCCTTTCGTTGATTCTCAGATATCCAAGGAAGAGATTCGTGAGATTTCCAGAAGCATGGGTCTCCCATTCTGGAACAAGCCGTCGTCCGCTTGTATGGCCTCGCGTATGCCTTATGGAGATAAGATTACTCTTGAAAAGCTGAAGATGGTGGAGGATGCGGAGGATTTACTAAAAGGCATGGGCTTTGTGCAGCTCAGGGTCAGGGCTCATGGCGATATAGCCAGAATAGAGGTCTTGAAGGGGGATATGGATAAAGCTCTCAGCGAGAGAGAAAAGATCGTGAGAGAACTTAAGGAGGCAGGTTTCAAATACGTAGCCCTTGACCTCGAAGGCTTCAGAAGCGGAAGCATGAATGAGACATTGCGGAAGTCTTAGAAGTAAGCATTCTCCTCATTTGGAAAGCTTTCTTAACACTTGAGTGCAGATATGGTTTTATGGATGTTTCGAAAATAAGGGCTGATTTTCCCATCCTGAAAGACATCATCTATATGGACAGCGCCTCAACGAGCCTGACTCCTGAACCAGTCCTTAAATCAGTTCTAGATTATTACAAGGGATATAGGGCAAATGTGGGCAGAGGAGTTTATAGCCTCGCCCAAATAGCCGATCAGAGATATAGAGATGCTCATAAGAAAGTTGCCAGCCTAATAGAGGCGAGTCAAGGCACAATTGCATTTACCAAGAATGCGACAGAATCGATAAACATGGTTGCAAACGGCCTTGATTGGAAGAGTGATGATAAAATCGTTACCACAATTATCGAGCATCATTCGAACCTCCTTCCCTGGATGAGGCTGAGGAGGCACGGCGTAAAGCTTGAGGTTATAAAATCGGATAAAAAGGGAAGGCTTGACCTATCCGACTTTGAAAGGGCAATAGATGGTAAAACCAAGCTGGTTGCCGTTAGCCAGATATCTAATGTGCTTGGCATTGTTCTTCCAATTAAGGAGATCTCACGTATATGCAAAGACAAAGGCACGATGCTGCTCGTCGACGGCGCACAATCGGTCCCCCATACGCCGATAAATGTGAAGGACCTGGGTTGCGATTTTCTATGCTTTTCAGGCCATAAGATGCTCGGGCCGACAGGCACCGGAGTTCTCTGGATGAAAGATGAGAACATCGAGCCTCTCATGGTTGGCGGCGGCATGGTGGAAGATGTCTCCTCAGATGGATACGAAAGAAAGAGCGGCTATGGGGGATTCGAGGCAGGCACACCCAATATCTCGGGAGGCATTGGTCTGGGAGCCGCAGTGAATTATCTGAAGGATATAGGGATTGATAAGATAAACGTCCATGAATTACAGCTGACATCAAGATTGCTGTATGGCCTTGAAGAAATTAAGGGCGTGGAGATCTATGGCCCGGATGATATGAAGGAGAGGGGCGGCGTGATATCCTTCAATATTGAGGGCCTGGAGCCTCATGAGGTTGCACTTATGCTTGATGAGACATCGAACATACTTGTAAGATCGGGGCATCACTGCTGCATTCCTCTGATGAAGCACCTCGGCCTCAAGCATGGGACTGTCAGAGCCTCGCTTTATATTTACAATACCGGGGAAGAAGTCGAGAGGTTCCTGAATGCGATTGAGCTCATTACTAAGGTCGCATAAATGTTCAAGGAATACACCTGCCTGAAGCTTGACGGCGATAAGACAGAGAGCTCAATAAACGATGTGGTGGAGGAGGTTCCGCTCTCCATTTTCATCAATGGACGGCATTTTGTGACAGCCATGATCAGCCCCTCAATGAGAGAGGAATTTGTTATCGGCCATCTCTTTTCAGAGAGAATTGTGAGCGGCATAAATGAGGTCGAATCTCTGGAGATCGAAGGCAACGTTGCAAGAGCAATAGTGGAAAATCCAATGAGGACTATACTTCCCAGAAGGCCGATTGTGAGCGGTTGTGGAGGAATTTCCTCTTTTCTAGATGAGTCCAAGCTTCCTGAGATAAGATCTGATATGAAGGTCGAGAGGGATGAGATCTACAGAGCCATGAAGGCAATATCCCTATCGTTGCTGCATGAAGCGACCGGTGGCGTCCATTCGGTTGGATTATTCGGAAAAGCTGGAGCGATATTCATTTCGGAGGATATCGGAAGGCACAACGCCCTGGATAAGGTCATAGGCTACGGCCTGACCCGAAGCACAGACTTCAGCGAGACTTTTGCCGCATCTACAGGCAGAATATCATCGGACATGGCACTCAAATGCTCTGTGGCCGGCATCCCGATCATAGCATCCAGAGGGGCCACTACAAGCCTGGCTATATCCATAGCCGAGAGGACGGGACTCTCCATCATTGGGTTTGCACGCGGAAAAAGGATGAACATATACTCTAATCCATGGAGAGTTGAGGGACTTGAGATTGAGAGGGCTAAATAACAGTTATAATTGTTCTTTAAACTATAACCAAAGCCTAAGCAAATAAATTATTGACTATGAACCACATCTCAAAATCACCTCCTTTAATCCCATTACCACTTGGCAATTGTATGTCAATACCTTGTCCCACATTAGGAATTTCGAAAACATCTCCATTTCCAAAAACTTCTCCATCCAAGAAGAGATTTGGGTCGCTATCTGACCAGATATAGTTGCCTTTTAGGGTTAAATGAGCCAATACTGAGATATCGCTAAGTAATCCATGTTCAATGGAAGTTATCAAGTCCTTATGAGGATACCAGAAAATTGTATCTCCCTTCACAGATAGCTCTGATTTTAATATATACTCGCAAAAAACTTGCTGAGGTGTAGGTAAATAGACAGCGATTAAACATTTTGGATTTGGTAGATCGAATCTATCATAATAAGGATTTATTATTTGTGGATCTATAGTTTTGTCACATATTATTTTGAGCCCCATCTTAAGATTCTCAAGAGATACTCTATCGTCATTTCTTAGATTTTTATAAATGGTATAAATTTTATCATTCACAGTTTCTTTTCGATCTCCAATCTCCACGCTGAGTATATGGATTCCAGGATCTTTTTGTCCAGAATCTTTTGGCGGAATTTTTGTTAGCGATGGGAACTTGTTTCGGCAATCCCTAACCTTCAGCTTGAGTCCTGGTTTTGTTATTATTGCCAGCCTGCAGTAGTGATACTCGATTCCTAGGGGCGGCTGTGGCTCGGGTTCCGCCTTCGGTATAGCCTTTGTCATTTCAAATGGTGGCCATTCTATCTCATGAGTGGCAGCTCTGGCGGGGATCAGCCAGTATTCTCCAGGGCTAAAAATCTTAGGCAATTTAGAAAAACCGCCTGGTTCAACAGTAGATGCTGGAATTCCCGAATTACTTGTAGGTGTATTGGTCACCACAGTTACTGTTGGCGAGATAGTCTCGATAGGAGCATCAGCTATCGCTGGCTTTATCGATTTTCCCTGCTGACTATTCGGAGAATCATTAGAGTTGGAATCGGAGAACATCACATAGATCCCATTTTCAAGAAGCTGCCAATCATCTGTTATTTTTACGCCATCAGGCGTTCCAGGTGAGCTTGAATTATCCATATTATCTGTCTGATCCCAACGCCTCAATTTGGGATGCAAGTTACTATCGAAGTTCCAGACAATTGATTGAACAGTGATCTTATTAGTAGCTCTGTCAATCTTATCTATTTTCGCTAGATAGCCAGGGATGCCGTGAAGTTCGCTATAGTCATCAGAGATCTCCACCCAGTTGCCTAAATTAAAGCCCAGAACTTCATCTCTTCCAAGATCTTTAACTGTAATCTCTGATCCGTTGATCCCAGTTATAGAGGTGACTACAGAACCATTATCGCGTGACCATTTAAACGTGGCTTGTTTAAGGCTACCTCCGCGATGGATCTCCACTCGATAAAGCTGATTCTCCAGACCCTTATATCCCGAGCTTGGTGGAAGGCGACATGGCGCCACCTCTTTGGAGTCCATAATCTGAGCGTTCATAAGTCCGGGTCTACAAGCTGTCAGAAGGCTCCAGCTAGGTATAATAGCATTACAATCTCCTATGATTTTATCCAGCTCCGCGTTACTTAATGGAAGAATAGATACCTGCCAGATGATCTTGACTCTAGTACATGTATCAGGATCGCCTAAGGCTTTCTCCTGGATATGTGGATCATCAAGAGCTGTTATATGTCGCTTCCACGCACGGAGAAAGACAAGTCCTCCATTACTTTTACGAGAATTAAGAAGATCCAAAACAGATTGGGGTTTTGGCAAATCTGTCTGTTGATCATAGGCGATCTTTCCCTCTTTTGGAAAGTTTTCGCAGAGGATACCATCGACGTAATATCTACCCTTGCCTATGTATATGGTAGTCCCATCAGTTGTGATTTCAAAGCCCGGATCATCGGCAGGAGTGCCGCACTTGCCTATGACATCTTCAGTTTCTGTCTCTATTCTATGCTGGTTTATCTCCTGCATCTCATTCCAGTCTGCATCGACCTGGACCCTGCCCTGCTGCATCAATATTTCGCTATACTGCCTTTCTTTAAGGTAGCTCCAGCGGCTGAAATCGCCTTTCATTGTGAAATCCCTCCATTAGCTCTCATAGAAGATCCCTGCCTTTAGACCGAAGCGCAGGTACTCGTCCAATCGCACTCTCAGGTTCGTCTCCTTCTGGGGTTGGAAAAGGTCATGGAAGACGCCCATCTCCGATTCATCATCAGCTCCCTTTCTGATCTCTTCTGCACATCCGAGGCTAAGCTGACAGTAGCTTGGTGTGCCATATTTCAGATTATTCATCTGAGGTATGACCCTGCCACGTTCAAACTCTTTGGCAGCCTTGAGATCGTCGCTACTTGGAGCAGGATCTCCCGAGTTCTTAGATTTCCTTATCAGATCATCCTCAGCCTTTGCCTCGGCTAAGTCAGGTTGGCAGTGATAGCGTCTGGGAACCTTTGAACCCTCAGGAAGGTAGGAAAATCTGACACATCCCTTCTGCCGCCTCAAAGACCAGATAGGTGCCTCCCAAGTATCGTTCTTAGCCAATTTAGCCAGAAAGATTGTATTAGATATATGCTCCATGGCTTCTGCTTGGACCTTGCCTATAATGGTGCAATTCTTCACCTTAGACAGCAAGCCTCCAGGGCTCTTAGTATCTAGGGCGGCATAGGCTACCAGTGATTCTGATGTGGCATCGATGATGCTATTGGTGATATTGACGCTAGTACCGCTAGCAACCCTTATTCCTCCAAGGATGCACTTATCAATATTAACTTCGGCCACATCAGTCTCGATGATAAGGCTTGGACTATCTCGTTTCTTAGGGAAACCAGTTATCGATAGATCTATTCCGGGAACCAGGGTGCAGTGTTGAAGCTTAATTGACTGAAGATCCCCTTTTATCCTGACCCGTCCTCCATAGATCAAGAGGCCGTTTAGGGAGATCTCAGCGCCCTTTTGACCACTGATAACTAGCTCTGTCTCATGCATGAGATCTGAATGACCCTTCAGGAAGAGTGTAGGTCTACACCATTCGGCAGAACGAAGCTCAACTACTCTGCCTATAGGGAGGTCAATCTTTGGTACTTCAGTATATGTCCCGCTATCCGCTATCTCAACGACACCGCATGTTTTGAGGCCCTTAAGACCATCTTGGATGCTATCGTAGTCTGGAGAATTTAAACCACCTGGCACAGGTTTTCCTCCTAGATGAGGCAATCCAGGATCTTCTTTTTTTGGGCACGTAGGCGCCCTAACCTGCACAACATTCCACCCGATACAGGTCTCAGGCTTGGCCATGAAGGAATCTTCCCGTGGATACTCGCCGCCGCCGATATCTGCACAAAAGCCGTAGTGAAAGCTGATACATATCTGATTTTTATCTTGATCCTTGTCAAATACCAAGCGACCAAGAACAGGATCGACAGCACACTCCTTACCTTCGGGCGGATTGTGAGCCCATTTGCCTCCTTTGATATCCGAGAGGTCGCAGACTGCTATCTTTTTTGTAGGAATCTCCTGGCCATTTACCAAGATAGAGAAGCTTCTGTCTTCGCCATAATATATGCTCTGGAATTGGTTATCAGGGTCCTGATCACGGGCTCTCAGATCCTGGTCTAGTACACCACGGCTCAAAGGCATAGGGACATTAGCAGGCTCAGCCAAATGGGTAATCTGGGTCTCTGTCTCAGGTTGATTATAAAGCGGTATGTCATTGCCCAAGGTACTGAACTTATAGCGCCTATTATCTATCCTAAATGCAGGGGAGTGGCTCAAGGGATAGCTTCCTATTCTCCAGAGGAAGATGCCAATATTGGGGATATTATATTTGCCATGGCCAGCATCAATACTTCGGATATCCACAGAATGAGTGGTGCTCTCGAAGGGGGTGTTCAGCTTCTCAAGAGGCTCCCACTTACGTAGATCCGGAGTAGCCAAGTTGCCTGGCCTTATGTGGTTCATATACTGAGTTGTTGCCAGGAGTTGAAAGAACTCCACTACTTTGACATTCCAATCCGTGACGTCCCTGGCTAACTGCTCTAATACAGCAGCAGTACCTTTGCGGCGCCTATAAGCAATGGTATTGGCAACCTGGGCCCTCTGACTGAAGGTTGATTTGGTGAGCGAATAAATTCCTTTAGCTCCTATAAGATCGCCAATGTAAGGCACTACCCACTCGGAACAGGTCTCTATGAATTGATCATCATAGAGCTGGGACAGGTCCTCATCCAGGACCGCTACCTGCTCTGCAATCACAGAGAGAATGCCTTTCAGCGGTTCGCCCACGGCAGCGTCTTTGTTGCGATATACCGCAGGAAGGAGCGAGTATATTTTCTCCAGGTTGAAGCTCATGGCATCACTTCCAGATCAATAGGGCCAGGATCAAGGGTTAAAATTTCGGCTGAGGAGGTATCATCACTGCCGGATATAGGGGCTCTTGCTATAAGGATAGGATTCGGTTTTGGATCCGGCATAGCGTCAGATCTATAGAGAGCCTCTACATTAGAAGCCATCACCCCACGAACATTCTGAATCACCGACATAACCTCTCCAAGGGTAACAGCCTGGCCGAAATCCCGGGCATCGAATGAGAAGTGCTCACGAAGGGCATCCTCAACTTCTGACTTTACTTTATCCCCTAGAACATCGGTCTCAACCTTAATCCAGCCCTTTAGCTTGAAGGTAGCAATGGCATAGGATTTCAGGCTCAGAGGAACTCTTGGGTCTCCGTACCTCCGCATGGATATCAAGAGGTTATCATGGACAGGATCTCCCAGCTTTACCTCTGCGCCACCAGGCCCAGCTACAGTCACCAACACGCCTTGTCTCTCACCATTCCAGATCCAAGTAGCCATAGCCTTGGCAATGCCTCCATAGTTTCCGGCAAAATCTTCGTAATCTTGAAGGGAAACTATTCTGTCTAAGGTCAGAATTGCCAGAGGCGCGCCCTTTCTGGCATCCTCAAGGTTTTGTGGGTCCTGGCCGCCTATGGCTGGGAGTGGATTTTTTGCACCCCTCACTCCTGTAGTTCGGCTCATGAGGATGTTAAGCTGGCTGGCCTTGATGTTCCCGACCTCTCCCAAACCTCTACGGTAGTTAGCCCTGATGTTCTCTCGTCCTGTAGGCAATCTGGCTCCAAACTGGACCGTCGTCTTTCCATCGTCGCCGTTTCTAACGATATAGACTCTCTCTCTCTGTCCGTGGCCGAAGAGATATGGAACCTCATGCCAGAGCATGTCATTCACACTCACATTGAGGGTCGATTTAACGCCTGTCGACGTGGACTCGCTGGTATAGGTCAGAGGAAGCTGCTTTAAGGAAAAACTCTGATAAGGTATTGTGGCATCGCCGCTGCCCAGAGCTTCTGTGGTGGTTTCTCCGTGGGTTGCCAGGACAGCGTTTGCCGAGATAGTCACCGTGGATATATCGTAGGCATTTTTCAGACTTCCCACCAGGGTCAAAATTGTGCAATAATCTTTGCCGATCTTCACATCCTTTAGGTCAGCGAGCTCGCTTACTATATCATCATCCTTTGCAGCAGGTATAAAACTCAATGCAGCAAAATCTGATATCTTGCCCTCAAATCCGCTCTCATCAATCAGATGCCAAGTCGTTTTAAAGCTCCCAACAAATTCTATTTCATTTCCAGAATAGTATGGCTCTGAGGTGAATATTGGCGGTTCTACTAGGATTAGCTCATCACCTAGTTTAAACTCCTTTTTATTATTCGGATCATTCACCGATATTAGTTTTATGGATTCCTCGTCTACTCTTACCCTAGATCTTTTGCCGCTGATAGCGAGCTTCCGGCCGGACTCTGGTAATTTTGCTAGCTTATTTGTGATAATTTGATCTCCAAATAGAGATCCGGTAATAGGAGTTTCAGCTAGCTCTAGCTCTTCGCTCTGAGCATAAACGGTTGCACTACATGGACTGAATTCGCTAGCGTTGTTCTCACCTGAGAGTTTAAGCATCGAGGTCTTGGCGGCTATGCCTGATCCTACCTCCGTCGACTCACCCACATTCTCCACGCTGTAAAGCTCTGTCTTAACGACCATATCCTGATAAGCATTAATAGTGTTAACTGATGCATCACAATATCCAGAACGCGTTAGAACAATCCAGCTGCCTCGTACTATCTGGCTGTATACCGCGTCTAAATATATTATTTTAGTATTTTCATCAAATTTTGTTGTGGAATTTTCGCTCAAGATAGGTGATACACCAGAGTCGGTTAGTTTCAGTGCATTATAACCGAAAATTGAAGCCTTTAAGCGCAATGCGCATACACTGGAGTCTCCCTCCGATGGGTCAATTTTTTCCAGTTTACTATCAAGAAGCACCATAGTCCTATCTGAGCTCGGATCAGCTACTACCGAAGAGACCTTCCTGAAATCCCAGCCTCCACTTATCTGACCAGATGTCAGTTTCTTGCCAACTATGAGGAGGCCATCACCTTTCTTAAGGTTTGTAGCTATGCCCTTGAAATATAGGCGATCATCATCTCTTTGAGGCGATCGCTTTTCCGTCAGCTTAGGCCTTATAGCATTCCATTCTGCTCTTGCCTCAAGCCTCTCCACAGACTCGAAGGTCTGAGGCTTCTCATCCTGCCCAGGAGTGCTCTGTACTTTAGTCCCCACCTCGATGACCGCCTCACCAGGAGATCCCGGAGCATCCTCCAGATCGAAGGCTAAATATACGCTCGCAGCAACCCCTGGAGCCAGCTCATAGCCCAGGGTCCTTGCCAGCTCCAGTACCGATCTCCTCTCCTTCGCAGTGTGCAGGTATGACTCATTGGCGATCCTTTCCTGGTAGAAGGTAAGGACATCAGCAATAACAGCCCATGCATCCAGGAGAGCTATGGAGAAATCTCCCTCTTCCCGAGTGCTTAGGGCTTGGAGCTCTTGCCTAGTCTGAAGTCTGGAGAGCATCGTCCGATAAAACTGTGAGTGATCTCCAACCCTGTAGGCTATAGACCCCAGCCCTGGACGGTTATAAATTTTAACTGGCGTCTGGGCTGAGATGCCCTTGCAGCAGCCGCATTTGGTATATCCCCTAAGCATAGAATCATCTAATCCCGTCACTTTCCTCCCTCCACTATGGGATTGAAGATGCCATGCTCGGGGAAGTTAGGATCGTTATCAAGGCGAGCGATCTCAAGTCGTCCCATTTCCAAAATTCCCTTATCCAGGTCGTAATCATAGATATCCCCAAGCCTCCTAAACTTGGTTACTTTAACCCATGCAACACCTTGAATCGATTGAGCCGCCGAGTAGATACTGCTCAGATATACTGGCCGCCCGAAAGTGAAGTTATCAGGGTGGAACAATCCAAGGCTACCATCGGGAAGAACGCCGTTGCTGAAGGCCAGAATCAGGGCTTCCTTCACGTCGCTTTTGAAGTAATCAGGACTGACGCAGACGTATACCTCCAGCTCTAGTGGAACGAATATAGGGCCATCTACCTCGATGTCATGGCCAGCCATCCTGTACCTTTCTATGTAACCTCTGACCTCCTCTTTAAAATCATCATCAACTTCGATTCCTCCTTGTCTATCTACAGTGAGGAATACGGTATGCCAACTGCCGGTCCACCTGAAAGTGGCCTCGGCTTTCTGGACCAGGGGAAGGCGCTCTGTGACATCAGCATAATCCTCCTGAGTCACTGCTCTCTCCTGAGTTCTGAAGGCGTAAGGTGCATTCTGGCGAACCTCCTCCAGGCTCTCGGGATCTAAACCTCCTTTGGCAGACATTGGATTTCTAACTGCCTTGATGCAGCCATCGCTGCTGAATATATGGGCCAAAGTTTCGGCGCCTACATTGCCCTGAGTACCACTTCCTACTCTATAAGTGGCATAGAACTCAGTGCCCGGATCTGGGCGCCGACCATGGATGTTATCCCCGAATCGCAAGGTAGCGGAGCCATCCGACTCTATCTCAGCTACGAAATTTTTCTCTAGGCCGATATTAAGAAGATCATGTACAGAGAACCATTCTGCAGGATTATTTTGAGCGGTCGAGAGAGAGATGGCAGGAATAGCTTCTTTGGGATCCATTGTAATTGCCGATTTACATGAAGCGAGAAGATTGCTTTCATTGTAGGGGACGACATTTGTGACCGGCATCTTCTGGAGACTCGGATTGAATCGTGGATGGATGACCCTGTATTCAGCTTCATCACAGTAGTTTCCTTCCAGATTAGCGAATGGCTCATAGGAGGAAGCCTGCACTTTTTCCAGAATCTCATCTTTTACAGTCAGGCCGTGGTCTGCTAGGACCACATTTCCCAAAGCTATACTGACATTTTCAGGGAACTCTCTAGTAGAAATGCAGAGAGGAAAGGGCAACGCATCTTCAGAATGCCATTCTATCTCAACGATGGGATTTCCATTCAAAGGATCCCTGACGATATCTCCCGCTAATCTGCGGCCACTTTGTTTATCCCTTTCAGCCTCTGGGGTCACAGATATCAATCTTACAGCATGGCGATGAGTATGGTCAGCAAGTAGACTAGCTTTTTTTAGATCTCCATCCACAGCCCCAGGCCCTATCCGCTCCTCAAATATTAGCACATCCCCTGGCAAAAGCTTTAACCGGTTTTCTATATCATCCTGTAATGTAGCTTTTGTTGCTCCCCTAGGGAGACAGCAGCGCCCGTTTTCCCAGGTATAAAATTTCATCTCGTTATGAGCTTTATACAGCTCCATCTGGTGCATGGTCTCGAAGATCTCAGGGTTCTGTATTAATGCCCTAGAGCAATCATTATCATTGGAGATCACCTTGGGCAGACCTTCAACAGGTGTCAGGATTTTGGTACTCTTGGGAAGCACTGTATCTTCATCAACCCATACCTGCAGCCAGACACGAGAGTTGCAGCCATCGTTAAGGAAATAATCCACAAGCCTCGCATGCCTGCGAACGGATATCCTCTTTCGAGCGGTTCCGAGGTAGGCCTCAGTACTCACGGCATCCTGACGGTAGCTCAAATAATCTCCAATGTAGGCGAGGAGTTCAATTAGGGCTATACCGAGGTCTGAAGGATTATGCTCTCTCCAATCCGGGATCAGTGATGAGATACGGTCGAGGATCAACCTTCTGAAACTAGCGTAATCCTTTGCAAGATAATCGATATCAGGACCTTGCTGTGGCTTTTCCTGGCAGATGCGCTCTTTAATGCAATCAAACTCATTAGAGCATCTGATTCTGAACAGGAAATCTATGGAAGAGAATAGAGGATCGAAGCCTATAGCATCAGGTTGCAAAATCTTCAAGGTGTAGATTGATAGATCTCCCACCGGATCAACCTCGATATTTAGCACCTCGGGAGACTTGCCAGGCACAGGATCCTTTATTGAGATATTCCTGATGCGTTCTCCTCCCTCAATGATGAGATTCTTTTTCGTCAAGGGTCCCTTAGCAAGGGGTTTAAAGCAGTGAAGGTAAAGCATTCTCTGATCCAGGGGATTCCCAGGTTCGTCTAGCACCTCTAAAAAGTCGATGCCATTCAAAGATTTTTTCATCAGCTCAGTCTTTCGGGTTTCGTCACAGCAAAAGTAGCGCATCAGAGCCCTCCTTGACTAAATTTGGCAACCTGACGCTGCTGGGTTCGCCGGATAGTATACTGAAGGGAAATCTTCAGCTCAGCCCCGTCTCCTTCTACTTGGACCGATTCTACCTGAATAAGATCTCCTAGCCATTGCTGGAGTGCCCCCTGGACTAAGAACTGAGTAGCCGCAGATAGCTCATCGCTGTTAGGTGCAAATACAAGCTGCATAAGCCCCGTTCCGAAGTCCGGTCGGTTGACCCTCTCTCCAGGGCTGGTGAAGAGCAGCTGCTCTATCATATCCCTGATGTGGTCGTCATCATCGGTTACCGATGTATGACCCAGAGCGTTGAACCCAAAGGGAAAATCCAGATTCACAATCATCACATCCCTGTAACTCTTGGCTGGATTACGTTGATGATCGCCGGGCCGTTGGGGCTTTGATCTGCGCTCTGGCATATCGCTGCCCCTGGCTGGTAAACTATGGCGGGCACGAAATTTACCTTAACCCTGGCAGAAGGGATGAACTTGGAGAGAACGCAGGTCTTTGGCGCTGGAGAAGGGCAACCTGCTACCGTTAGGACATCTAGCATGGTTACCACGGGCATGCCGCTTACACGGACTCGGACGTTTGAGGATACGATGACTACCTGGCCTGAAATGTGAGGGCAGGTGGCAACAGCACCGATATGAAGAAGGGGTCCTGGCACAATATCACCTTCAGGTGATAGTAAGAGCACCCACGTTGATATCTACAGCGGGGCCCATCATGCTGATGATTGCCCCTTTGCCGTTTTGTATTACTATACCCAGATCGTTCACAGATATGCTGGCCCCAGTCAGAGTCTTTATGAGGATGCCCCCTGTGGGGCCGGGGGTATCGCTGATCAGTATCCCGTTCTGTAAAGGTGTCTGGAGGGCTATACCCGGGATTAGGGGCGGTATCATCTGTCCCATGACAGGGACCTCGGCAGCTGAGCCCCAATAGCATCCAGTCCATATAGGGTAGTCTGGATCACCCTGCTCAAACTCTATCCAAACTCCGGCTCCTACGATGGGAACGGTGAAAATTCCAGTTTGTATCCCCCCTACTGGAAGGCAGGGCATTGCCCAACTCGTAGGGATGAACTCTGAGACATCCGGGACCATGGCCTGGATGCGCCCCATCTTCAAGGGATCAACATTATTGATCACAGTACCGCGGTATTTTCCAAAATATTTTTGAGGATCCATCATACTGACACCTTATTAGTGATTGAAATCATGCCATCGCGGGATAGGGTAAAGCTCTGCTTGTACTCTCCGCGTTTGATGTTGTGGGTAACGCTCTTGACAAAGTAGAGGCCATCCAAGGCATCTCCTGCTCCTCTCACGCCCACAAGCCCTCTGGCTTTCAATATATGGCCATAGCGCACGACGTCTAGGGTCCCGGAAGCTATGACTGCATCAGAGTTCTTTGCAGCCTCAGCTAGCCCAGTCAGGGCAACCTGGATCGCCGAAAGCTTGGACAATTTGCTCACGAACTCAATTCTCTTTGATACGGGAGATACTAAGGATAAAGGAGGCTTTAGCAGCGATATATCCGGAAGGGGAATAGGTATGGGAACCTTGATCATGGGGTTAGTGTAGAGCAGATAGACGTCCTTCCTCGATTCGGTATTGATTGTGAAATCAAGGGACTCAATATTGGTATGGGCATCAAAATCCGTGCTTAATGCCGGCTGGGGTACTCCCACCCTTATCTCCGGCCCCCAGTAAGCCTTGGTCGTCCCAGGCATTGGGCCGGGCTCCAGGTAGAAGACATAGCCTGCTTCATCGGCCAGCTGCTTGATGTACTCCAGGTCTGTTCCCTTCTGCCTGGGTATGCGGTCAATGGGAATAGGAATATCGGTAAGGACGCTGGGAATCACCATCGGTATGACGCCAAGGAAAGCGTACTTTGCAAGCATAACCAGGACGCGAAGTTCCGGAGCCATGCCTGGATAGGGAATGCTGAACTTGAAGTAATCCATGGCAGTGGTCAGGTCCGTCCCCTTGATGGTCAAGGTCGACGAATTTGAGCCCGAGCCCGGAGAAACCTCATGCTGGGTCATCATGCCGTCTATAAGCGTCTCTGAGACGCCATTGATGGTTACTATGATTATAACTCTGACCAAAGGGATGGGTACACTTCCTGACAAAAGGAAGAGAGTGTTCAGGGAGGACCTCTTGCTCAGGCTGAACTTCAGCTCAAAGCCGCTTGCCGTCTCTCCCACTGTAGTATGAACCTGGACGCTGGTCAGAGCATCGAGAACCTCTTTTGGCACAGCTATGGGCACCAGAGGCCCTATCTTCAAGGTAAGGTAGAATCCTTTAGCCATAGTTTATCCCAGCTATGCCTTCAGGCAGGCTTATTCGGAGCTTTCTACCTGGCACCTCTGTAAGCTCAGTTGGATCAATAGCCCCATTGGCATCGCATATCCTCCAGAACTGTTCGGGATCACCTATATAGTGGGCAGCGATGTTGTCCAGCCTCTCCCCCTGAACGACGGTATGCTCCTGTATCGCCATGAACTTCTCAGGATCGGGCACGAATCTCCTCTTCAAGTAAACAATGGTCCTGCCGTCCGCCGTCTCGAGAGAAGCAGTATCAATGCCGTTGTAGCGGCTGTTGGCAGGGAAGAGGTTTGCCTTGGAAGTGAGCTGAAGGACTACCTGCATGGGATCTATCATAGAACTCCTCCCGCATCTTTCAATTGGCCGGACTTGCTCTTACCTGTAAGCCGCTCTTTGATCTGATGATATGTCATGTACAGACTGCCTCCTTTGCTCTCGAATCCCAGATCATCAATGTTTAGGACCCTCATGCCGAGGCTGACCTTGGCCCTGATGGGATTGAGAGATGGGTCGAAGGCCTCCTCGGTCACACTGAAGTCGGTGATGCGTACAGGAACCGTCCTGTTCTTGCTCCAGACGAAAAGGCACAGCGGCGCTTCCATTGGGATAATCTCCAGGGTGCCCGAGCTTGCAAGGCTCCTGTTTTCCTGGAGGTGGCTGCTCAATGGGTAGATGATTGACTCCAGGGCTGCAAGCTGGGGGAAGATGCCAAGATCGGTAGCATCAGGGTTCTGGTCGGGGAACTCCAGCTGGTCCGAGGCGTCGATCTCGGCGTCGAGCTTGATGGTCTCCACCGGAGGGCCTTTCAGGCGCAGGGCCTGGGACCTGTCGCCGGTATCGCCCACGCCCTGGACCTGGAGGGTGCGGCTGAGGGTGTCTGGGTTGTACTGGAGGGTGATGATCCTCTGGACTGCCGAGGTGTCGGGGTCCAGGAGGACTAGGCCTCCTTTGAGGAGGCGTGGGGAATTGGGGAAGGTAGTCATTGGTTATCCAACTTAATATTTTTTAGTGGTAAACATATATATGGATCTAAAGATACGCTAATAATAGGATTAGGCCTTCGAGTAAGAACATCGATATATATATATATATATATATATATCAATTTCGAGATTACAATTTTGATGTTTAGCAATAAGGCTATCGCTCTTAAGCTGTCATAGGCGTTTTATAGTGAAACATAAACTTTACAATTAATCTTTCAATACGTAATAGGAATCACGGCTTCCTGGCTGTTTAAAGTAAACCTTACCACTTCTGAACTTGCAGATAGTCGCAGGTTCTCTCAGACCTTCTAATGAAGGCTGATCGACGCAATTCAAAAGTCTTATCATAGATGAATCTTTCTCACCCTTCCCCATATCAACAGGACCATCTAACTCTTTCATGGCAATGCCACCAGCTCTCTCAATTAGCCTATTCTTCGTAACGTCCGAATTCGCGATTATAGCGCCATTCTGTTCGAACGATTTCCACACCTCGCCTATTCGGCGTACAACGCTCTTCAGATCGCCGCTTATCCCCTCGAAAGCGTGCCATGGAGTCTTGAATTTACGAAATGTCGTTCCACCAAGGTGGATATTATGAGCGGCAAGAGCTCTGGCATCGTCAGACCACGATAATGCAAAATCAGGGAAATTAGCAGTTGCCCCGATAATCTGTTTAATCTGGACATCGAAGACTGCCTGACGAATCTCTGCAGCCTTTGCTTCATCCATCCCTAGAAAGGTGCCTTGGGCTACGTTGACAAAAAGGGATATAAGCTGTTTATCAAGCCTGAGAATACTTTGCGCAGCCTTACCTCTAGCTTTGTATTTCTTATCAGTATCCGCGACTAGGAATTCTTTTGTTTGGGTATCTATAGATATCCCTGCTTTGAGAAAAATATCCCTAATATCGCTATTTTTCGCAAAGAGGGAAGCTATGATATTCTGAAGCTGTCCGCCGGAGGTGGCAAACCCCCGGCCCCATGTAAAGTTAGCAATTTCAGGTTGGTCGTAAGCATTGATCGCCGATGGATCGCCCTCTCCTGCCAGGGCTTTCCATATAGAACCTTGGGCACTCCCCCTAGCACCTTCTGTACTTGGTACCACACCAGCAGAGGGTGTTGATTTCTTCGACCAACGGGAATACTCTGAAGCGGCAGATGCGACATCCTGGAAATCTTGATGCTCAGTCCTGAACTGCTCTGCTTCTTTACCCTTAAGTCTTGGCATAATTGCCTCGGCATCTGCTGTGTACATATAGCCCGACGCGCCCTGCCTCTGCATGAACCTCGTCCTTATGCTCTGCCTATTTGCATCTATCTCATTGCACACTTGAATCGCTTCGGATGAGGGATCGCTCTCAGGAGCATCGTGTAAAATTTCAATCCATCTTCCAGGGCCTGTCAACTTCTGCTTTTCCTGAGCTTCCTGATCATCATCCCTCTGTACAGTGATTGCGCGGGATTCCGCTATTATGGGGGTGGTCTTGATACTGATGATTCTCCCTGCCAACATCCTCGCTTGAACTTCATGAATATTGTTAGAATCTTCCACTAACAGATTATCTTTAGCCTCTGCCCCTCTCTGCTGAATAGTATGCACTAACTCGTGGGCTAGAAGCTGCTTATTTGACACCATAATATTTTCTCCCGCTCCTAGGATGATATCCTGCCCTACAGTAAAGGCTCTAGCTTTCACCGCCCTTGCAGATTCCTTTGCTTTTTCCCCTGTATGTATTCTTACATGGCCAAAATCATATCCAAAGTGCTCTTCCATGAAGGTTCGCATCTCTGGATTCAACGGTTGGCTTGGAGATTTGATCGCTTCGCTGATAATGGGCGGAACGCCAGTCAGTTTTTCACCATCAATCTCCTTGCGCTGAATATTAAGATCCTCTTCCTTGCGCTTGGATTGCTCATTTTTCTCTGACACCATCGGCGGACGGAGGGATTCGGGTCGAAGCCTATTAGGCCCATCCTCCGCACCAAGCTGTTGGTTTGATCTCGATGGATCATACCCATATCCCCACCCACGGCTTGGCATCTCATTCCTCGATGTAGGCATACCCTTCTCGATCTTGCGGAAGGTCCCCTCCAGGTTCCTATTCCTCTCCTCTACCATCTGCTGAGGAGACTTCAGCCTGCTGGCTGCATAATTAGAAAACATGGCATCGTCCGATCTCACCGATCCCGGCGCAGTCCCTGGCGTAGCCCCGGCACCTCCTCCAGTAGAACCCCCGCCCCCAGCAGCCTCCGGGGCTCCTTGAATATTGCTTTGAGGTGCCACTGAGCTCTCCTCGAAGATGATGGTGAGGGATGCAGCCCTTGGGCTCTGAGCAGGCCCTTCGTAAGTCAGCTTCACCTTTAACCCCTGGTATATGAAGTCGAGGGGAATCTCCGGAAGCTGCATGGGAAGCTCAAAGTTGGTGGCATAAATCGCAGATACTGCCGAGGCTGCAAGGGCCCCTGCAATCACTTTTCCAGAAGGTTTTGAGGTTGCATTCTTGGCCATGGTGCTTACGTAATCCTTAACCTCCTTCCCGGCGTCGGTTTTCATCAAGGCCTCTGGGACCTTGCCCACTGCCTCCTTTACCTTCTCCTCGTTGCTTTTAGGCTCCTTCTCTCGCTCTAACCGCTGTATTTTCTTTGGCGCCTTCGATGATGGAAATAGATAATTCAAGCCCTGTTTCCCGCCAACCACTGCCTCGGCGATCCTGTCGGCCTCCTGCTCATAGGGATCTTCCGGCTGGCTAATGGCGGGCATCCTCTGAACCCCTTCAACAGGACCAAAATCGCGGCTTTCCATGAGAGGCTTTTTCTTCTTCTTGCACTCAGTGCACTTGCGCTGCAGCAAGCCTTTAGATGCAATCGGATAGGAAGAAGCCCTGCTCTGGGCCTTCACCTGGGCCTTTGATCTCCCGTCCACCGGCTCAAACCTCCGTAAACTGCCCCTGCCACCTTGAACCCGACTGTCTCTGCCCTCGATCCCGGCTCAAGATCTACCTCGCCGCCATCAGCCATATCGATCTCGATGTTCTGACCTATCGATTCAGGAATACCTCCATCCGCAAGGAGGCGCTCCAGCTCCGTGACCAGAGCATCGCCGATCTTATGCCGGTCCCCTGGCTCAAACCCCTCCAGTACGAGCTCCTCTATGTAAAGCTCTAAGTCAGGCTTCAAGCTCATCCCCTCATCTCCGATTCATTCAGCGGCTTCTCTAGCTTGGCGTACTCTACTCTGGCAGCCCTGAGCAGATGCCTCATCCCCACGGGCCTGTCTTCATCTGCGGCCAGGAAGGCTGCGTATAGGGCTATGTTTCTAATGCTTCCTCCAGCCACGTCCAGCCTGGAGAGCCTCGCCAAATCCAGGCTTTCAGTGGGCGTCTCTTTGGGGAAGATCCTTCTCCATATCTCGGCCCTCTGGAATGCATCGGGGAAGGAGAACTGTACTATGAACCTGATCCTTCTGAGAAAAGCCTGATCAAGAGAATTCTTCATGTTAGTCGTCAGTATGGCCAGACCTCTGTAGGCCTCCATCCTCTGGAGAAGGTAGCTTATCTCTATGTTGGCATAGCGATCGTGGCTGTCCCTGACCTCGCTCCTCTTGCCAAAGAGGGCATCAGCCTCGTCGAAGAGGAGGATCGCTCCGCTACCTTCTGCTGCATCGAAGATCTTTCTTAAGTTCTTCTCAGTCTCGCCTATGTACTTACTCACAACCCTGCTCAAATCCACTCGGTAAATGTCAAGCCTGAGCTCTCCTGCCAGTACCTCTGCCGCCATGGTCTTGCCTGTCCCGCTGGATCCCGAGAAAAGGGCGCTTATGCCAAGGCCTCGTGATCCCTTATGTTCAAATCCCCAGGTCTCGTAGACTTTGGCTTTATGCCTCACGTGGATGGCAATCTCCCTGAGGATCTGGATCTGCGGCTGAGGCAGCACAAGGTCGTCCCAGGCAGCAGAGGGCTCTATGAGCTGGGCTAGTCCCTCCATTTTAGGCCGGGCCTGAGACCGACAGGCATCCCACAACCTCCCTTTTGCACCTTTTTGGCCTTTGGAGGTAGTGGCTGCAACCTCAGCCTCAATGCACACAGACCGGATTCCATAAAGTCCTAAGTTGAATTGAGATGCTATCGCCTCTAAGTCCCCATCTAGATCTTGGATAGAAGAACCCAGAGACCCCTTCCAGATGGCTAGACGCTCTCTCATACCGATTTCGCGCACATCAAAGCGAACGGAGAGCCGCTTTTTAAAGGAAATAGGCTCCCTGGATGTGATGATTACTTTGCTATGAAGATTTTCAACGAAAGAAAGAAGGTTTTGATTTATTTCGGCGCTATCAGCATATTTCGCGTCGACGAAGAGGACGCTTCCGCTGAGAATTGCCTCCCTATCCCATAGGCAGGCCAAAGCATCCCTTTCCTGGGCAGGGCCCGGAATATCGTGGGTCTTTATAGAGAAAAGCTCCATACCCATAGCCCTGCAGGCGGATGCTGCTATAGCCAGATCATCAATGTCTTCTCCTCCGCAGAGCTGAATGATCGATCTATCAAACCGTCCTTCCTTTCCGGACCAGATATCTTCGATTCTATCAGCTATATCCTTCAAGTATGCAGGCAGATCCTCCTGCTGTATAGCCACAGGCTCTACCAGGCCTTTAAGTCGCTCGTCTAAGCAAGAGACGCCTGCCAGGTAATGGAGAATCCTCTCATCTATCCTTAGCGGGCTTGTTGTCAGAGCGCTTCCTGGACCGACCTCTATCATTCGCCATCTTCTCAAGGGCGCTCCAGGAACTATGGCAGTCCAGTGAGGATTCGGCAGCGACTCCAGAGCCAAGCTAAAAGTGGGATAAGGTTTGCCAGGATCCCCTTGTACCTTAGCACAGAGCCGAACAAAGCTCGAGTCTAGCTCGATTCCTGCACAGAGCAGAAGAAGATCGATCTCAAAGAGTGAGAGAGAAAAGGATTGGCTCAAGAACTCAAGGGATGAAGGTGCCGATATGGCAGAAGCATTCTCTTGCCTTGATCCTTGGGATCCAACCTCGTGTGGCATAGCTAAACAGCTATTACCTGATTCACTGTCAGAGATATATGCCTCTATTATCCCGCGCACCCTTGCCAGAGATTCCATCAAGTAATTCTGGTTGGCTTTTTGCCAATCGACAGAGGAGTCCATGATCACTGAATGGTCACCTTAGGTTCAGCATATATGGGATCCTTGGGATCGCTTCCCATGTACAAGGGGCTTTCAGCGCCATCTATCTGAACTCGTATCAGATAATCGCCTGCTTCTAAACCTATAGCGTGGAAGCTGATGGTATCGGTCTCGGTATGACCCTGAGGGGGATTGATTGGCATACTGCCAAATGTGTAAGCCTGTATCGGGCTTGTAGCTCCCAGCTTGTTTAGCATTAGAACGGCTTTCTGATCGCCTCCGACTCCAGGGCTTACCTTTACTGTGATCGTCCATCCTAAAGGTTTATTGGCTTGAGGATTAAGGTTTGTAGGGTCAGGCGAGATGAAAATCTCGTAACCGCTTGAAGACTTTTGAATGGTCGGGCAGAGGACAAAAGCCGCAGCGTTGGATTCGAAACCGCTATGGGATACCTGTGATTTTCCCATCCGCCTATCATGCACAACCTGTACTCCCTGCACCCCCGCCCTCAGTGTCTCCGAGGGAAAAGGCGGAGAAGAAAGCATCAATTTAATCTCTGTATCCCTTACATCCTCTACGACCACTTCCGTCCCTGAGAACCTGAGGAGCGTGATATCTCCCCGGAGCTGCCTGCCCTTGATGACCAGGGTGTCTCCAGCAATAATAGATCCTCCCGGTTTTTCCAAGGATACGACCTGATCAATGACTGGATTGCGAAAGAGATCAAGATAGAGACGCGGCTCCCGCACTGGCAGAGCCTTTGTTGACTTTTCAGTGCCTTCGATAAAGATTACCGATGCCTGATAGGCAATTGAAAGATTATAGGGAGTCTGAAAAAAGACCGACCATAACTTCGATAAGTCCTCCAGAGAGAGTCCCATGGGTGTAAGCTTAATTTGTTCAATCTCTTCTGCCAGATCAGTCAGACTCACCGCATCAATGACGTGGTCAGTTTGATGATCTTGAATCTGTTTTCGGGTTAGGAGAGGTTGAGAGTGAAGGATACGCACCACGCTACCTAAGACGAGCTGAGGCTCCAGCTTTGAATCATCTCCGTAAAAGGTTAGGAGGTAATGGAGATCAAGGGCTGCTCTGGGGCGCTTGAGCAGGGAGCCTTCAGAACGCCTCGTCGGAAGATCGGCATTTCTCCAGGAGGAATTGAAGCTCACGCTGTAGAGGTAGATATTAACGCCAATTTTAGGCAGGTTGCTGTTTTGAGAAAGATTAGGAATGGGCCTTAATGCGGTGGCTGCAGTACTGGCATCAGGCAATGTCAGACGGTCATTAAGATCCTCATGGATCGCTTTATCTAATATATATCTGAGTGTCTCTGTAACAGCCGCTATGGACATAAAATCGCTCACCTGTTTCCACCTCCATGCTGTTTAAGATAGTCCTCTAGCGACTGCTTGGTTTTCTCTTGGCGGACTTTCTTTGCCTGAGATGGCTTGGTCACTGCCCTGACATTGATATGTCCAATTGTCACTTTGATGATTGGCCTTGAATAGTTGGAATTCACGCTCCACTTTGAGCCTTCTGTCTTCGTCAATGACATCTCCTTAAAGCGCTCTAAAGCAGGTTTTAGCAGAGAGGAGCCATCTAGAGTCCGTGATTCTACGGGCTGAAATCTTCCTGGAGACACATTTTCTAAAAATGCCTTTTCTTTCCTATTAGCAATGCCATTTTCTTCGCTGGGACTGCTTATTTCTCCCTTCACCTCGATCCTTGGACCCTTTTGGGGAGGGAGGAATAAGTCACCTATTCGGGACATTCCAGTTCCAGGATTTAGTAATGGCTTTGAAAATTCGTTTATCGCAAATTCGCTGGTATTCTCTTTTTTAAACCTCTCCAGAAAAGCCATATCATTAGACTTCAGATCGGTCTTTTCATCATTGAAAGCATGGCCATCAGGCCCATTTATCTCCTTTATTGGCCGGATGGGCTTATTGTCAGGGAAATTCAATATGCTATCTTCAGAGAGCAAGTCTTCATTTATTGCCTTTGGAACGGCGATACTTTTGGACTCTTCGAACTTTGAACTGCGTTTACCGATACCTTCGATATCCTTAAACTCTAAATCATTCCCGCTTATTCCATTTGCATCTTTAGACGCTGATTTATTAAGCCTGTTGATACTCAATGGGATGGGCTCGAATATCGATGGAAGCCTGGGCCTTATACCTTCTATGGGCTCTCTAGCTCTGGATAATACAAGGTCGAGATAATTGCTCATCCGTAAACCATCTCCAGATAGATCCTCCGCCTCAAGGGGCTCAAAGCCAATATATCCGCCTCACTCCAGCCGTAGGATAAAGAGAGGGCATGCACCTCCCTCAGGGTACGATATGCCCACGCATCGATCTCAGCCCACAGAAAGGAGGCGATATCCAGATCCTCTTCCCAGCTGTGATGGCACAAAGGACAGGATATGGAAAGCTGGATATTGGATTGTGGATCCCGCTCTGACATGAGTTCTGAAATTGCCTCTATCAGCTCTTGCGGAAGCTGCTCAGTCTTACACGACTCCCCTAAATATCGGGCTTCGATAAGACAGCGATCAAGAATCTCAATGTTGGCCGATGATACATCGGCAGCTTCCGAGAGCTCTATCAAATCTTTAACGCGGGGAAGGCGGAAGCGAAGATCATATCCTCCCTGGCTCAACTGTATCTCTCCCCCAATATTTGTGTTCCCTTCCTGCTCATCGAGCAGAGGGAAGTTCAGCTCTAGGTTCTCCTTGCACCTAGGGCAGGTAACTACGCTCTGTAGATCAGGACCGAAGAGATCGTTTCTAATCCTCAGGAGTAAACTATTTTGTTGTCCCAAGCTCAGATTATCAAGAGATTCCTGCGATATCTCAGGAAAGACGTAGGATAGCAATATTTGCAGTCTTATAGCACCTTTCCTAAAAAGGCCCTTCTCCCATGCTGATAAGAGTTCCAAAGGCGATATACTCTTCATGCTTGATTAAGTCGGAGGCTCATTGAAACTGGGCTCAGTAGGTTCAGCGACTCCATAATCGCGTTCCCAACCTTCATTCTCTAATTTGATGCTCTGGATAGCCACTGCATTTGCATTGGCATCAAGATCTGGAAGAGCCTGATACTCTGAGACCCAACAGCGATAGACCTTATAGGCTATTACTAGCTGGCCAGCCTCATTATACAACTCTATGATGATGTCCTTGCGGAAATCTTTCAAAGAGGTCTCAGCCCCAAGACCGGCTCCAAAGTTCCAAACTTTATTTGCCCACTTCTCGAACTCAACATCATGGGTGACGCCTCTTTCCAAAGTAATGGCCTCATACTTTGTCCTACCTGGAGATTTTCGGCTGCTGCTGGGATCGCCGCCTTCTCTATGTTCCACAACTTCAGTACTCCGTTTGAGGGCGCCTACTTTGCTTACTCCCGCTACGTACCTCCCATCCCACATAATCCTGAACTTGAAGTTCTTGTACGGATCAAAGCGCTGAGCATTCACGCTGAACTTGGTCACGAAAAACACCTCTTACGTTTGAATCTGGCCAGCTATCTGCTGGATCTTAATGACAACGAACTCCGCAGGCTTCAGGGGAGCAAAACCCACCAGGATATTGACTATTCCTTGGTTGATATCGGTTTGAGTTGTGGTCTCGCTATCGCATTTGACAAAATATGCCTCCCTTGGCGATTTGCCCTGGAAGGCCCCCTGGCGGAAGAGGTTTTGCATGAAGGCCCCCACATTCAGCCTTATCTGAGCCCAAAGGGGCTCATCATTGGGCTCAAAAACGACCCACTTCAGCCCGCGGTAAAGGCTCTCCTCGATGAATAGGGCGGTTCTGCGCACAGGGATGTACTTCCATTCCGAGGTCCTTTGGTCAGCACCATCCAGGGTCCTAGCCCCCCAGCTTACCAGGCCGTAGCCCGGGAAGCTTCTGAGGCAGTTGATGGCAATCTTGTTCAGGTCCCCGTTCTCCATATCAGCCAGCTTGTAGTTCAATGCCTGGACGTTGGTTAGGGTTGCATCTATCCCTGCCGGGGCTTTCCAGACTCCCCTGGCGCCGTCGGTCCGGGCATACAAGCCAGCCATGGTTCCAGAAGGCGGGAAGGGCTTCAATCTGAACTCATCGAGGGGGTCTGGGATCATCACTGCCGGGAAGTATAGGGCTGCATAGCTGCTCGGCTGCAGTTTATCCATCCAGGCTTTGATTTCCGGCAAGGCATTGATCTTCGATGGAGGGTCCAATATCATGAAGGCCCTCTTGCTCATACAATATGCAATGGCTTCGGATATGACTGCAAGTGCCGCAGTGTCTTCCAGGATGGAGATCCTGGGTATGCAAAGCAAATTAAAGATATCCGCATCCTCCAGGGCATATAAACCTGATTTATCTCCAATCTTTCCGGTGATGTCTTGGGCCTCGGGTGGAGATCCATCGTTACCTACATTGCCCTTGATTTGAGCACTTATGCTGGTGGTTGATCCAAGAGCGTATTTCTGGACATTAGTTTTAGCACTAGTGGCCTGCAAAGCAATTGCTAGTTTGTTATCGAGATTCAATGTCAGTTCTGACTGTCTAGGATCCGATATAAACCTCAGGTTCTCGCCTATTAGTTGGACTGTTAAACCGCTGAACTGTGGTTTATTAACAACTGCGAGATCGATATTATCCTGCAGCCGCTTTGCGAGATCTGTTAAGGAGCTAACAGGAGGAGCACTGAGGGTTGAATCATTGAGGGTTATGCTGATGATGTCCAAGGATGTTGTGCCATCCATAATGTGTATATCAAGAGTTTCACTGGTGCTAAGGTTGGCTGGGGTAATACCTGAAAGGTCTCCCGTAGTTGTGCCCGTCTGAACCGGCCGTAGATCTGCAGCTGCCTCCCTTTCACGACCCCCATTATTCAGACCTAACCCGAGGATTTGGCTGGCGCTATTTGTTGAAGCGTTGTATACGTGAACAGATGAATGCTCGAGTTCTCCCTTGTTGTTTGAGGTACCCGACGTGAGTTTAAGGAACGACCCGTTCTGATCATCTCGATGAAGATTCACATCCACCCACTGGACATCAAATCCTGTGAATCTCAGTAATGCTGGGTTAATTCCATGAACTGCATCTTCGATTCCTTTCCTCAATTCTTCTTTTGTGGTAGGCGCTGCACCGTTATTAAAGACGTCGATCTCATAGGGGCCATCTCCATCCACCGAGATGGAGATTAAGCGTTTAGCAATGTCTAAGTTATTAATATCAGGCACTAGCCCGCTTAGCACATCTGAGGGAACAAGTTCTTTGCTAAGACTCCAGCCGGAGGATAACTCATCTAAAACCTTTTCAGTAATATCCGTATGACGGGATGCCTGGATGAGCTGGGAACCGGCATTAATTACATTTACGGCATAACTGGGTGACCCACTATCCATGCTCAGATTGCGATGTACTTCCCTGAGGGTCTTGATTAGATCAGTCCCTTGAAGCTTATACTCATATACCGTTAAGTTAAAGGTGCTATCTGGATTGGTGGTATTGTAGTCCACGTCCAGCCTGAGGTTATTTCCCCAGTTGCCTTTGCTCTTAGCCGAGATCTCCAGGACATTGGGTGCTGTAGCAACGGTATCATTCCTGAGGATTATTGAGGCCGTATCTGCACCTTTAGCCACCCTCACGATCCAGGCTTCAGACCCTCCATTAAAGAAGAACTGCCTGACAGCATAACCCAATTCGTTTTCCCTGGAGAGTTCTCCAAACTGACTCTCGAACTCGCCAAAGTTAAATACTTTCGTCGCCTTATTTACAGATCCCTTCGGAGTATAGCCCACGAAAGCCGTTACAGAGGTACTTACTCCCGTGATCGATCTGACACCGCTGGATACCTCTTCAATATAGACACCCGGATAAGTTAATGAAGCCGGCATTCAAACCACCATCAATGCTGAAATACATTATGACTAGGAGAAATCTTTGAGCTGAGAGGGAACTGCTCTATAGCTCCCCACCCAGTCCTTTGGCATATTCCATTTGACTAAAGACCAATACGTTCTATACGATAATCTCGCATCATGATACTATCATGAAGAAAGGCCTCCTTAAAATGATGGGAAACCTGACGATCTATTAATTATAATAGAAATTCATAATCTTCCTTCATATATATTGTTGTATTAATCGAACACTATTAAAGGCAGTCTATTCGATAGCTGAGGAAGCTGATATGAGTATTTCCATATCTGACATTCTTCCTTGAGATTTTAGTCTATCTACAACTAGCAGGAACTTACCAATGTCAGCAGGATCTAGCTTATTTTTCTCAGCGAATTTTAGCGCTATTTCTTTCAACTCTATTTTTGTTGAATACCTCTTGGGCAATTTATCATCTATAAAATTGAAAATTATCCCGCATTTTCTATGGCCAAAGGTAGGTGTAGATGGGCCAGATGATGTTTTAATATAATCCTTAAATGTGCATCCATCTATGAACTCGCCACATTCGCATAAAATCATGTAATCACTCCTTTAAAATCACACAGCACGCTATCTTCAAGGAGTTTCATTGCCCAAGTGCTCGCTCCAGCAATAAATGCCTTTCAAAGCCTTTATGAAAGTGGATGAGTAACAGTACTACTTATCTGTTTTGGTCTTAGAGATAGAGAGTCATTATTATAGATTATTTCTTATTTGTTCCAATAGATCTCAAAAAACATAAAAGATTGTCTTTAAAAATCATAGTAATATCTATCACTAGCATATATATGATATTAAAAAGGTTATAATCCTAAACAAGAATTTACATCTATTATATCCTATAATTTTGACTAACAATGGGATCATTACATTTTGCATAAAGGTGCAATTAAAAAGATACGAGAGATCCTTAGGAAATATATATTTTATGGAAATGATCTTTTACTTTTGAACTGAACGTTGTATTCATATAATAATTGCTTATTAATTACCTTAAACATAATTATATCTTGCATTTTCATAGTTCACAAGTGCCCTGTTTGGCATAAGTGTTTCATTAGAAAATTAATTCGAGCCTTGAGGCTCACTCTTTGTTCACACCTCAATTGCGTCTTACACTTCAATAAGCTTGTAATCAAAATTCCCAAGGCCAATCTTCTCGCCATATCTTAGCTGGATCAGGCCATCGGTGTTCTCCCATACACCCTTGAATTTATCTTTT
This sequence comes from Methanotrichaceae archaeon, assembly GCA_041946675.1. Lineage (GTDB taxonomy): Archaea > Halobacteriota > Methanosarcinia > Methanotrichales > Methanotrichaceae > CAWBKV01. The sequence goes on from JBHGAU010000016.1 coordinate 43,024, forward strand.
CCAGGCTCATAGTTTCGCTGAAGCATCGAATTTCTCAGGCCAATTTGCTCATTCACAAGATCATAGGACGCATGGTCGATTGCGACAGGATCTCTGGATGCCAGGATGCCGATATCAGGAACGAATGGGGCGTCGCTCCAGGGCACGCAATCGCAATCTGGCGTTATGTTCAGGAGAATGTTGAAGTACCCTGTCCTCTTCTTCTTTTCCTTCACTGCACCTAATGCATACTCAGCAACCCTTTCCATAAAAGGCGGGAGCTCAACAAGCCAGTTAAAATCTATTGCGTGCGTCGGACAGACCCTCAGGCATTTGCCGCAGCCCTGGCATGCGTCATAATTCACGCTCGATATCCTCTCCTTTACGGTCAATGCCAAGACTGGACAGTTCTCAGCACAGCTTTTGCAGCCTACACAAAGCTCCTGGTTAAATATGGGCTTTGCCGAATGCTGTTCGGATTTTCCTGCGGCTGGCGCGCAGCCCATTCCCAGGTTCTTCACTGCCCCGCCGAAGCCTGCAGGAAGGTGTGCCTTGAAGTGAGATACAACGATCAAGCTGTTTGCTGCGGCAATTTCTCCTGCAATCTTTACAGATCGGAAATGCTTTCCGTTGATTTCCACCTCGCGATAATAGTCGCTGTTCAGTCCGTCTGCTATTATCAGAGACGCTCCGGCGACTGCATAATCGAAGCCGTGCTCAATGGCGGTAGTTAAATGGTCAACAGAGTTTGCCCTGCTCCCGCCGTAAAGGGTATTTGTATCCGTGAGAAATGGTTTTGCGCCTAGCGCTTTCGTCTTATCGACGATCTGCCGGACCAGGATAGGGCTTACATAGCTATCATTGCCCCTCTCTCCGAAGTGCAGTTTGATAGCTGTCAGATCGCCCTTCATTGCTATCTCAGAGAAGCCAGCAGCATCGAAGAGCTTTCTGATCTTGTTCACCTTGCTATCCTTATCGCTTCTTGATCTAACGCCTGCAAAATAAACTGTGCTCTCCATATTCTAGCCTGCTTAATGGATATCGCCTCATCTTAAAGAAGATAGTGTTTGATTCTGGATAAAATCTATATTTTTTCAAGCCACAAACTTATCAGGATATTTGGGGTTGATCACAACGCACGCCAGTAATTTTGAAGCCTGGAATATTAAAGGATCGGATTTCCCGAAAGATGGCGATTTAGAGGATAAGCTGAAGTTTTTGCTTCGCTATGCCATACTGGCTCCATCAGGCCCTAACAGCCAGCCCTGGAAGTTCGCCATAAATGAGAACAGGGTCTCCGTTTATGCCGATTTGAAGAGGGCTTTGCCATTTGTAGATCCTATTAATCGGACGCTGTATATGAGCGTAGGCTGTGCTATTGCAAATTTGCTCCTGGCAGGAAGGCACTTCGGATTCTTGTATAAGCTGGATTATTTTCCTGAAGGATTAGCGAGCAGCCTCGTCGCGAAAATTGGCTTCGTGAAAGGTTCTCCAACGGAAGACGGCCTTTTCGATCAGATAACTCGAAGGCATACGGTCAAGGACAAGTATGAGGCCGGAGAGATCGACTGGGACGTGTTGAACGACCTTCTGGACTGCATTAACGATCCTAATATTCACTTATATTATCTGACAGGCAAGGTGATGAAATCTCAGGCAGCTGATATTGTTTCACATGCGCATCACATTCAGCTGAGCCGGAAGGAGTTCAGAAGGAATTTGGGTGACTGGCTCAGAAACAACTGGACCACTGAGCCTGATGGCATGCCCCTGTACACATTTGGGGTATCCGACATAGCATCGCTCGGATTTCCGGCAGCCTTCAAGGAGTTCGACCTCAGTGAGGCAGTGATATACCGCGACTCAGGACTGATAAATGGATGCTCATCTTTAGGCGTCCTGAGTTCAGAAAAGGATGATAGGCTTGCCTGGACGCGATGCGGAGTCCTGCTTGAGAGGTATATACTGAAGGCAGCGAAATATGATATCTGGCCGTCGTTCTTCAGCCAGCCCATAGCTATTCCTGAGCTCAGGGAGGAGCTTAAACGTATGACCGGTCCGGGATATCCTCAGATACTCTTCAGCCTGGGTTATGCGAAGCCTGTAAAGCATACACCACGCAGAGCTTTGGAGGATGTGCTGATAAAAAGTTCGGACTTATAATGGATAAAGTTTGGTCATCTGATCATAGACCAATCTTAATTGGCTTTACACCGTTCTAATTCCGGGGCGCCCGCGAGTTGCTTCGCTCCCGCGCTAACTGTTCATGTAGCGTCGCTCAGGCGCCGCGACGGGCTAACGCCATCCGGGATGGTTCACGAGAAGAAGGATTACTGGTTGATTGCTTGCTTGTCTCCTCGTTTTATTGTCTTGGCTTAGCTGGTCAGCAGCGTTCAAAGTTTGACTGGTTTACTTCAGGTCGATTATTTCATCTAGCCGAATTAATTATCACTTTATATGAAAAATTCATGCAGTATAATTGATTTCATGTTTAGGTATGGTTCATGGAATTATGAAGTTTCTATGAAGACTGGATTTGCAAATTTGAAATAATAATTAAAGTAGCCCGGCCAGGATTCGAACCTAGGTGAGGAGGTCCAGAGCCTCCCGTGATTGACCGC
>JBHGAU010000017.1:0-45283 GCA_041946675.1 Methanotrichaceae archaeon
GTCGCGGCGACTGAGCGACAGCCCCGTAACCATTAGCGCGGGAGCGAAGCGACTCGCGGGCGCCCGGAATCAAAGGGCTGCAAAGTTGACTAAGACTTGGCTCATGATAATCTAATGTTCTCATTGCAGGAGCACGAAGTATGCAAAAGTCATCATGAGCTGGTTATCATCTACGAAGATAAAAATAGCTACAGGATATGATCGATGGAAAATTTAGATATAAAACAACTGGAGCTCACAATATAAACGATAAAGACAAATGCAAGTTAGCTCTCCTATAACAGGAATCGAAGTGAAGCTGAGATGCAGGAGAAGATAATTTCTTCACTGACACCTATCTTAATGATGCGTGTTGTTGCGCATGCCCTTGTCTTGGTAGCTTTGCTTCTGGGTTTGCTAGCTTGGATAATCGGCGTACGTAGTATGGGAGATCTTCAAAAATTCATGAATGACCTCAGTAGCATCATGCTTTCTTTTATAACAATAATCATCGTTCTACTTATCCTCTTCTTCTTATCAATGTTTTTTATTAATATGTTTAAGGAAGAGGGCATAGTAATTCTGCCTTTTGAAACTAATGCAGCTGGAGATAATAAATACAATGGCAAAGCAATCTCTGATCTGCTCACTGCTGAACTCCATAGGATTAAACAAGTTCGGAAATATAGATATGAGCAATTGCATCCATCTGGACTTGAAAGGCTACCGTATTCCAATCTGGATCCTCTAAGGGAAATATTGCACAATGGAGTAACTCTAAGGTCTTTTAAACCCGTTCCTCAAACAAAAACGCTATGCTATAACACACCACTGGTATTCCCTAAGCTAATTCCTCAAACGGAAACTCTTTGTTACAGCCTAGGGAATATAGGCTCAATCGGTGTAGGTTCAAATAATATCTCTATCGGTCAACTGTTTATAGCTCTTAAGAGGATATGTCCAGGATGTAATCCAGGACGAGTTATTACTGGGAGCATGCAAACATACGGATCAGTAATCCGCTTAGTTGCCTGTTTGGAACATCGTGAGGTTTATACTTGGGAAGTTAACCGTAAAATCAAAGAAGAGCAGGTATCCGACTTAATCCGAGATTTAGCTTTCAAGATCGCTTATGATCTAGCAAAGGAAGAAAATCCGCAAAACAATCAAGCTAATACATGGAAAGGATTCAAATATTATACCGAATCGCTACAAAGTTACTATCAATATACACTTACAGGGAAGAAAAAAGCTCTAGAGAGCGCTAGAAAAAACTGCATTAACGCAGGAAACTTTGAGTCTGGTTATAATGAGCCCCTTGAACTACTTGGTATATTAGGGTTCGCATATATTAACGAAAACAGATACGACGTGGCTGAACAGTTATTTTATAATATCGCATCGGTCAAGCCAGATATCAGCAATTTTGGCATGGGTATTGTGTATCGAAAACAGAAATATTATGATAAGGCTCTAGATCGATTTGAAAAAGTTATACAAGCGTATCCGCAAAATGTCCATGCTTGGACTTATAAAGGTAGTATTCTAGGTAGTCTCGGCAGGCACGAAGAGTCACTCCAGGCCTCTAACAAGGCTATTGAATTTGATTCAGACAACTCTAATTCAATAGCATGGGCCAATAAAGGTAGTGCTCTATTTAATCTTGGAAGACATGAAGAAGCATTACAGGCATTTAATAAAGCCATCGAACTAGATCCGAATAATGCATTTGCTTGGGCTAATAAAGGTGGTGCCCTGTCTAACCTTGGCAGGCATGAAGAATCATTACAGGTCTTTGATAAGGCTTTCGAACTTGGTTTCAATAGTGCAATTATATGGGCCAATAAAGGCAGTGCTCTGTCTAATCTTGGTAGGTATAAAGAAGCATTACAGGCGTTCGATAAGGCCATCGAGCTGGATTCCGGCGATGCAATTGCCTGGATCAACAAAGGTAGTGCTCTGTTTAATTTGGGCAGGTATAAGGAAGCACTACTGGCTTCTGAGAAGGCCGCCGAACTAGATCCGAATAATGCAATTGCCTGGGCCAATAGAGGTGGTGCTCTGGCAAATCTTGGCAAGTATGAAGAAGCGGTACTAGCCTTTGATAAGGCAACTGAGCTGGATTATAATGATGCAATTGCTTGGGCCAATAAAGGTAGTGCTCTGTCTAATCTTGGAAGGCATGAAGAAGCATTACAAGCATTCGATAGAGCTATCGAACTGAATTCCAACGATATAATTGCGTGGATCAACAAAGGTAGTGCTTTGTTTAATTTGGGCAGGTATGAGGAAGCGCTACAAGCTTCTGAAAAGGCTATCGAGCTAGATCCAAATAATGCAATTGCCTGGGCCAATAAAAGTGGTTCTCTATATGAACTGGGTATGTATGCAGAATCGCTACTAGTCTCTGAAAAGGCGATCGAGCTGGATCCAAACGATGCCGAAGCATGGATCGGCAAAAGCGGTGCTCTACTTAATTTGGAGAGATATGAAGAGGGATATCAAGCTTCCGAAAAGGCCACTAGCCTTGGTCCAAACGATACAAGGGCTTGGCGTAATAAAGGGAATGCTTTGCTTAAACTGAATAGGTTTGAAGAGGCACTAAAGGCCTTTGATAGAGCTGTTGAGCTAGATACAAACGACGCAGAAGCATGGATCAGCAAAAGTGGTGTTCTGGGAAATCTGATGAGGTATGAAGAAGCGCTAAAAGCTTCCGAACAAGCAATCAAGCTGGATCAAAATAATGCAAAAGCTTGGGGTAATAAATGCAATGCCTTATTTTACCTGGGTATGTATGAAGAAGTGATACCTGCTTCTGAAAAGGCCATCGAACTAAATGCAAACAATCCGGAAGCATGGACAAATAAAGGAAGCGCTCTATTTTATCTCGGAAGAGATGAAGAAGCGTTACAAGCATACGATAAGGCTATCGAACTGAATTCTAACAATTTAATTGTGTGGATCAACAAAGGTAGTGCTCTGCTTATTTTGGACAGGTATGAGGAAGCACTACAAGCTTCTGAAAAGGCCATCGAGCTAGATCCAAATAATGCAATTGCCTGGGCCAATAGAGGTGGTGCCCTGTTAACTCTTAGCAGATACGAAGAAGCATTAAAGGCCCTTGATAAAGCTACCGAATTGGATTCAAAAAATGCAAAAGCTTGGGCAAACAAAGGCTTTATTCTTAAATACCTTGGCTATAATATTGAAGCAAATGTAGCTTTCGCGCAAGCCGATGCATTGGGGTATATTAACTAGACGTATCACCTTTCGAGTCTGTCTACATAGCCTCCGAGAACATTTTGTTGTGTAATCCTGATCAATCTTAAATGCAGCTAACAAAAAGACCATTCTTGGCCTGAATGATGCCGATCACGGCAACGCAGAGAAAATGATCGATGAGACGACAGGCCAGCCGCATACTGCCCATACCACAAATCCTATGCTGTTCATGCTCATACTGGACGATGGAATAAAGCATGAGCTGAGAAATGACGGAATCCTGGCAGATTTAGCTCCAACAGCCCTTGGACTCCTTAAGCTGCCTAAATCGGATGCGATGACGTGAAGATCATTGATTGTGAGATAAATGATAGTCTAGGGAGATCTCCTCGACCCTCCTATGGAGAAGTCCCTAATACATGGGATGAACCTAAAATCGGACCGCCTGTCACATCGATGATTATGCCATTGCTGGGTTCATCATTTATAGTAAACATCAGATGATGCCTTCCTGTAACATCGCCGCGATACATAATCCTATTGTATCCGGGATTGAAGTTATAGTATATTCCTTTGTATACTCCTTGGAGGGCGCTTCCTGGATACATCTCGAAAATTTCGCCCTGCCCGCCAGTTGGCGTGTATGCTATCAACGAGAGGCTTGAGTATTGAAGTATTGATACATATTGGCTCCACTCCATACCATTCTCTATCCAGAAGTATTTGCCTAAGGTATTTTGATACGTCCCGAGCGGAATTGAACTTCCGCCAACGTAAACAACCATCGAACTCTCAGAGACATTGACCATCCCGGATGTATCCGGAGTTGACGCCTCTGACTGTGATTCTCCTCCAAGTCCCTCAAAATTGACGCCTAATATTGGCTTGATATTGCTGCCCTCTGTCTGAGCGGCTCCTCCAAGACCTTTGAAGTTGACCCCCGTCATATATTTGATGTTGCTTTCTTCATTTTGGGCTACTCCCTCAAGCCCCTCAAAATTGACCCCGGTCATGTGCTTAATATTGCCGTTTCCTCCGGTCTGAGTAGCTCCTCCAAGCCCACTTAAATCGATCCCAGTCATTTGTTTAATATTGCCACCAGCCCCTGCAAGAGCTACCAGAAGAGCTAACGATATCATAGCGAATGCAATTTGTTTCATGGATTGGGTATTTAACCATTGTCTATGATAAAACTTCTGGTAATAGTCCGGTTCCTACCTATGAAGGTCAACCCATTGCTTGAAAATTGAAGGCGATGCATAAAGGGAAGAGGTTACATAATTTTTTCATGAAATGGCATCGGATGCTACGACTTCTGTCGGGGGAGCGATCACAGAAGCATTTATTAGCCGATCAGACTTATTAAAGAGAGATATGATGCCCAACGCATGCCTCCAGCCCGACACGGATTATCTTTTAAGTCTGCTCGAAGATCTCGTAGGGTTTCAAACAGTAGCCCCTCCTGGAAATCTCTACCCAGAGGTCGTGGATTATCTGATACCGATATTCAACGGCATGGGCTTCAAGACCAGCAGGATAGAGATACCGGAAGATGTCTTCCAGGCCAAGTGTTCAGATAGAATGCTTGCGGGAAAGAGGGTAAATCTGATGGCCAATCTTGACGTGGGCGCCAGAGAAACCCTGGTAATTTACACCCATCTGGATGTTGTTCCAACCCATGGCGATTGGTTAACGAACCCCTTCGAGCTTGTGAAGAAGAACGGCAGGGTTTACGGTCGAGGAGTTTCCGATTCTAAGGGCGCAGTGGCTGCACTTATAGCAGCGCTTCAGTCTCTGCTCAAGGAAAAAAAGCCGAAGTACAATCTGAGCATTCTGTTGACCACGGATGAGGAGGTCGGAGGCTACTCAGGCCTGTGCTATTTCACAGACATTGGACTTGTGAAGGGAGATTACATGCTCTGCATGGACGGCTTCTCTGATGATGTCGTCATAGGAAGCAACGGCGTAATAAACTGGGAGATTGAGGTGCACGGTAAGTCCGCTCATAGCGGCTCAAGCTTCCTCGGCATCAACGCCGTAGAAAAGGCTCTTCCTGTCATGGAATCGCTGATGGCTTTGAAGAAGGAAGTTCAGTCCAAACGATCATTGCTGCATGGAAACTCAACTCTGGCCCCATTGGGCGTAAAGAATCTCATGCCCATCTTAAATATAACTGTCATCAAAGGAGGAATTAAGGAAAATATTGTTCCCGATAGATGCATTATACGTGGCGATAGGAGAGTGATACCTGAAGAGGAGATGGAAGAGGCCATGGCTGAGATTGAGAGGGCAGTGAAGATTGAGGGCGTTGATCTGAATTTGAAGTTCTTCCCGGGATATCCTCCTATGAGCGTAAATCCCGATCACCACTGGGTAACAGAAGTTAGAGATGCAGTCCAAAGGGGAATGGGATTTCTGCCCAATCTATCAGGGACGCAGGGAAGTCTTGATCAGGCATATGCAACCGATAAGACAAATATTCCCACATGCGTCTATGGGGTCGGCCGGCAGCTGGAGAGCAATATCCACGGCACCAACGAGAACGCACGTATTTCGGACCTCGAGGGCTTTGCCAGATTTATATTAGAGCTGATTCAGTGAAGGTAGTAGCGGTAGTCGGAACAAAGAAGACTGGAAAGACTACGCTTGCAAGTGCTCTGATAAAATCGCTCGTCAAATACGGCAGGGTGGGATCAATAAAAAACATGGCCGGCCACCCTGTTGATCGAGGAGACACTAAACGCCATTTTGATGCCGGGGCTGAGGAGGTCATTGGTCTAGGGGAGAATCAGCTGAAGGTTACTAGGGGTGGAAGCCTCGAATCTGCTCTGGCTGAGCTTCAAAAAGATGGAATGGATTTTGCCATTGTTGAAGGGTTTAAAAGCAGCGACTTGCCCAAAATAGTCCTCGGAGATATCGATGTGTCCAACATGCTTCATAGGGTAGCCCTCCAGGATTTGAGCGAAGCCATGATCGATAAGCTGATAAAGACGATACTTGGCCTGAAGGATTATGAGCCCAAACCCGGTTGACTTGAAAAGGACTTAATCAATATCTGATAATGGCACTAGCTTCAATGGGCATTAATACTGCTTATTCGACTTTTGCCGAAGATCCATGCGCCAAGATATTCATAGTTGGCTTCCCATTATGAAGCAGAAAAGCATCGAATATTATTTTTATGTGGATTTAGATTCCATAATTCCCAAATTCATGCCCATTTTTGGGACTTATTGATAATTTTGTCTATTTATCGACAGATTTTTAAATAACCTTTGCCCTCTTGGTGCCAGGAGATGTGGGACTTTAGTCGTTGGACTCTGATTGTACTACTGCTAGCTATAGCTCTGGCAAACCCAATTCTGGCTGCGGATCATGTCATCGAGAGGTCTGTGATAAAAGGCATAGGGTACCGAAACCATGAGCTCTTCGGCCAGACGGCAATAGGCGGAGGCCAGAGCATTGCCGAGAGAATATCAGGCTCAGGGAGCTTTTACGATAAGACCTACTTTGAGATGGATGCAGTGGCAAACACAATAAACTACTCCCAGGATGCCGAGTTCGAGTATTTCCCGACAAGTTATCAGACAGGCACTTTCGATCAGAAATGGACTGACAGACTTACGGTGGTCAATCGCGATGCAGGGGCAGCAGTCACTGAGGATTATACAAATGCCGAGCACATCCAGAAGAGCACCGAGGTCAGAACTTTCGGAAACGCCACGAGTAGTGGCATCTACGGCAACAACGGCATCGAGATGCACATCAACTCAAATGTAATAGGCGTGGCACATATCGGCTGGGTCTCGAAGGATACTAAGCAGGATGAAAAAGGCAAATATTTGGAGATCGGCAGGAGCTCCGATGATCTTACGGGAACATTTTCCATAGAGAAGTATATCGAGCTGCTGCAGAACTCAACGAATTATGAGTCGCAGGTGGATATGCTGCCCTGTGCATGACCAAAACATAAATTGCAGAATCTTGAATGGATGGCTATATCGCTAAGTCTGCGAAAGCTGGCTATCTTTGATGTTACTGGCCATATCACTATTTATAAAAACAAATTTAAAAATATATTCTAATTATGATGGTAAACCAAATATATATGCATTTGTACACCTTCTTAGAAGATCGATAAAACGGGCATATATTTGTGCGGAGCAAGAAGATGAATGCAGCCATAAGACGATCCGGGATTGATGTTATCGGCGATATCCCCTGGGGAACTCATTTCTGCCAGTTCTATGAGACACCCCAGGATCTGATAGATATTCTGGTGCCTTATTTCAGGGAAGGCCTCGCAGCAAACGAGTTCTGCATGTGGGTGACATCAGAGCCTCTGAAGGTCGATGAGGCAAAAGCAGCTCTAAGGGCTGAAGTCCCTGATCTGGATGGCTACGTCGATAAAGGTCAAATTGAGATCCTCGACTATAGCCAGTGGTATACCCGCTCTGGCAAATTCTCTGCCGATGAGGTGCTTGCTGGCTGGGTAGACAAACTGGCAGCTGCGCAAAAGCAAGGATATCAAGGCTTGCGTCTGACAGGAAACACCTTCTGGCTCGAGAGAGTAGACTGGGAGAACTTCACCAAGTATGAGGAAATGATCAACAGTGTCATAGGCCGATATCCAATGCTTGCTATCTGTACCTATTCCCTTCAGAAATGCAGTGCTGTTGAGATGCTGGATGTCGTCGCCAATCATCAGTTCGCCTTAATAAAACGATCCGGCACATGGGAAATTGTCGAGAGCGCTGAACATAAGAAGACTGAGCAAGCGCTCCGCCAGAGCGAAGAAAGATGGTCAGGCTTGTACCATTCGATGGTGGAAGGTGTCGCATTACATGAGATCGTTTATGATCAGGCAGAAAGACCAGCAGATTACATAATAGTTGATGTAAATCCCTCATTTGAAAGAATCACAAGGATATCAAGAGACAAAGCAATGGATCAGAGGGCTTCGGTACTTTATGGAACGGGCAAGGCTCCTTTTCTGGACATCTATGCCAGAGTTGCATCCTCAGGAAAGTCGGAGTCGTTTGAAGTCTATTTTGAACCGATGAGAAAATACTTCAGCATATCGGTCTTCTCCCAGGCCCTTGGCAAATTTGCGACAGTATTTTCAGACATCACCGAACGCAAGCGGATGGAGGAAAGCTTACAGGAAAAGCAGGAAGAGCTTGAAGCACAGTCCGAGGAGCTTGAAGCACAGAACGAAGAATTGCGCACCAATAACGAAGAGCTCGCAGAAGTGACGGGAAGACTGCAAGAGAGCGAAGAGCGCTTTAGAGCAACCTTTGAGCAGGCAGCGGTCGGCATTGAAATGCTGAGTCTGGACGGCAGATTCTTGCGGGGCAATGCAATGCTGAATGAGATCCTGGGCTACAGCCAGGAGGAGCTGCTGGATCTCAATTTTGCCGATATCACCCATCCAGATGATTTGGCTAGAGAGTTGCTGTTGTTGGATGATCTCCTTGCCAGACGAATTGGATACTATACAATTGAGAAGCGTTACATGTGCAAAGATGGCCAGAGCGTATGGGTGCGTGTTACATCATCGCTTGCCGATACCAGCGATCCATACCGGATCTCGATTATCGAAGATATCACCGACCGGAAGAATATAGAGGAGAAACTGAGAAACAGCGAGAGACTCTACAGAGCCATCGGAGAGTCCATCGATTATGGCGTTTGGGTCTGCGCGCCGGATGGCCGAAACATCTATGCCAGCGAGTCATTCCTGAAGCTTGTAGGCCAGACCCAAGAACAATGCTCCAACTTTGGTTGGGGCGACGTGCTTCATCCTGATGATGCCGAGAGAACTATTGCGGCCTGGAAAGAGTGCGTGAAAACTGGAGGATTCTGGGACATAGAGCATCGATTCCGAGGAGTGGATGGAAACTGGCATGATATTTTAGCACGCGGCGTTCCAGTGAGAAACGAGCGTGACGAGATCATATACTGGGCCGGGATCAATTTAGATATAAGCCGCTTGAAGCATGCTGAGAAGGAGTTAAGAAAGACCAGGGATAAACTTGAGCAAATGGTCCAGGAAAGGACCGCCGAATTATCCAATGCGAAAGAGAACCTCGAAGTGATCAACGAAGAGCTTCAGGTGGAGATCTCAGAGCACGAAAAGACAGAAAAGGAGCTTATATCGGCCAAAGAGGCGGCTGAGGCTGCAGCCGAAGCAAAAGCAGCCTTCCTCGCAAACATGAGCCATGAGCTGAGGACACCTCTGAACGCAGTTATAGGCTTCTCGAGCCTTCTCTTAGATGATAATCTCACAGAGACTCAGAAGGAGTACATCGATAGCATCAGGAATGGCGGTCAGGCTCTCCTATCTATAATAAGCGATATACTGGAATTATCCAAAGCCGAGAAAGATAAGATATCGATAGAGTGCCGGCCTTTCAGCCTCAAACACTGCATTGAGGAATCTCTGGATCTGGTGGCCATTCAGGCTGAGCAAAAAGGCCTGAATATGGATTATACCATCAGGCACGGCACGCCGGATATTATCATCAGTGATCATGACAGGCTTAGACAGGTTCTGGTCAATTTGCTATCCAATGCAGTCAAATTTACTGATATTGGGGATATATCTGTATCTGTCTCCTCCAAAGTCAACGAGGGCAATAAGCGTCAGATAACCTTTGCAGTCAAGGATACAGGGATCGGAATGCCTCAGGATAAAATGGACAGACTTTTCAAGCCCTTTACACAGCTTGAGTACACTATGAGCCGCAAGCGTGACGGCGCCGGGCTAGGGTTAGCAATCTGCAAGAAGCATGTAGAGCTCATGGGCGGGGAGATCTGGGCTGAAAGCGTTGAGGGCAGGGGCTCTACCTTCAAATTCACTATCCAGGCAGAGGTTGCCTCCAATAAGCAGCAGAATTTGAAGAAGGAGGATAGAAGATCTGCTGCGTATGAGGGCCTCTCAGGCCAGAAGCCTCTGGCAATTCTTGTTGCCGATGATATCCCTTCAAACCAGAAGGTGCTTGTTGAAATGCTTAAAGGTCTGGGCTATAGAGCAGATGCTGTAGCAGATGGCCTCGAGGTTTTGCAGGCTCTTCAAATTCGACCCTATGACCTGATCCTGATGGACATTAGAATGCCCGAGATGGATGGGCTTACTGCCACAAGGGAGATACGCAAGCTTTGGCCGAACACTGGCCCGAAGGTAGTAGCAATAACCGCATTTGCAATGGACGGCGATAAAGAGAAGTTTATGGAAGCTGGCATGGATGGCTATATTGCAAAACCTGTGAAATCTGATGACCTTGCCAGACTGCTGGGCAGTATGTGATAGCCAGCACACTTATAGAAGCATTCCAAAAAAAGAGGAGGGGGATAATAAAAATCGTGGAGGAGATTTCAAATAGCAATCATGCCGATAGCCTGGACGACTCCAGATCTCGTGAATCTTCATGGTTGATCGACCGGATAAACAGACCGCCTCCAGATGGCGAAATGCAGATCCTATCCGATTGCAGCACCATCGAAAGGCTGGGAGGCAAGCTTATTTGCCCGATACCTTTATCATTGATTGTGTATTTCAATAGGAAAGCGCCCGATGTATTATCATAGAGTTCTTCAGCCTCGCTCATTTCCTGCTCTTCGGAAGTAGCTCTTCGCGCTTTCCTTCTGGATGGGCTCTTACTTCCTTTTGGATTATCCTTGGATCTCATCTTTCAATCCTCCTGCTTGCCTCTTGAACATCATAAGATAGAACAATACTTGGAGAGTGCCCGGAATTGCTGAGAATTTCAGCTTTTGCTCTATCTCATCAAGTCTCAATATATCTGTTAAATATATGAGGATTATGACACACTTTAAGAATTATAGCACAAATTGAGAAATATAGCACAAAAATGGAATTATAGCACAGATCCAGAAGTATAGCATAAGTTGGGCGATGTATAGCGCAATTTGGTAAATATTATTTGCACGAGATAATAAATATTTGCATTGTTGAATTTCGTGACGGAGAAAATGCGCTCATGATTGGAAAAGAGTATATTCCCGGAGAGAGAAGGCACTAGAGTATATGCCAAAGGAGATCCAGGTAGAGAACCGAAGCCTTATTCTAAGCTATATATCGGATAACCCTGGCTCCCATTTGAGGAAGATTGCAAGGGATCTTGATATAAGCCTGAGTACTCTGAGGTATCATCTAGATTACCTGGAAAAGAAAGGGGAGATCAGCTGTCAGCGACAGAATAACTTGAAGGTATACTTCCGCTCAGATAAGCTAAAGCCTCATGAGAAGATTCTGACACCGATACTGCAGCAGAAGCATTACCGGGACATAATCCTTGCGCTGATAGAATCTCCTGGACTCACATTTTCCCAGATAGCAAATAAGCTATCGATAGGCAGCTCTTCTGCTTCAAAATACATCAACCTCCTGGAGGACCAGGGTATACTGTTTCATCGGAAAGCCGGAAGAGAGAAAAACTACTTTGTAAACGATGAAAAAAGCATCGTCGAACTCATGACCACTTACAAAAAGTTCGTGGCTGGCGTGAGCTACGAAGTTCGTACGCCCATGAATACCATCATGGGCATGACCAGCCTCCTCCTTGAAGGAGAGCTCACGCCGGAGCAGAGGGATTTTGTAGAGACGATCAAGATCAGCGGGGAAGCCCTGATCGCCATGATAAATGATTTTCTCGACTTCTCCAAGATAGAACAGGAAAAAATAGAGCTTAATATTCAAACATTCTACCTGCATTCCTGCATCGAAGATGCCATTGATTCAGTCGCCTCCAAGGCTTTAGAGAAGAGTCTGAACCTGGCTTATATAATAGATAAGACTGCACCCTATGCTATTATTGGAGACCCCAAAAAGCTTCATCAAATCCTGGTCAGCCTGCTGAGCAATTCAATCGATTCCATCAAAGAGCCAAATGGAGACATATTAATATCGGTATCTTCAGACTGTTCGGATGCCATCCATGAAGTCCATTTTGCTATTAGAAATGCTGGAATAAGAAGCTCCACCCGGAGATCAAGCGAATTTTGGGGTTTCGCTCCTCAAGATAGGGCTGAGGAATCGATAAAATCGGCTGAAAAGAAGAGCGATGGGCCTAAAGTCACTGGAAAAAGATTAGCTCTAAGCAGGAATCTTGTCCAGCTGATGAGCGGAAGCCTCTGGGAGGATGACGCAGGATCCGGGGTCCATTTCACAATCAAGACCAAGCAGGCTCATAGGGCATCCCCTCTGGCTGGAATTCAGCCGCTCCTTAGTGGAAAACGGATCCTCATCATAGAGGGAAATGAAACAAACCGCTATGTTCTTGGAGAACAGTCCCGTGAATGGGGGATGATTCCCGTTACTGCTGGATCATATCGGGAATATCAAAAAATCGTCCCTGAGGATTATTCCTTTGATATTGCTATCCTTGATATCGACATCCTGGAAACCGAAATGGCAGATTTGGTAAAAGGGCTATGTAAGATTAATGGAACTCTTCCGCTTATAGCTCTGACATCCAGGGATCAGCAAGATGAGTCCGATACATTTTCCGCCTCATTGGCAAGGCCAATCAAGCTGTCGGCGTTTCATAGCAGCCTGATGTCTGCAGTATCCAGGCAGATCTTACGAGAAGACGATCAGGCGCAGGCTAAGGCCGCTGCGGCAGGTCAAGCACATTCTGAGATGACTGTCGGCTCAAGATCTATACACATACTGGTAGCTGAGGACAATTTCCTAAATCAAAAGGTTATGCTGGCGATGCTGGAACGCCTGGGTTATAAGGCAGATACGGCGGCCAACGGCTTGGAAGTGCTTCAGACACTGATGCATCGGCCTTATGACCTGATTTTCATGGATGTGAAGATGCCTATAATGGACGGAATTGAGGCTACCAGGAAGATTCACAACCGTTGGCCCAATAATGGTCCGAAGATCATTGCGATTACTGCTTATGCCCAGGCCGAAGACAGGAAGAGGTGTCTCGAAGCCGGCATGGATGACTATATCTCAAAGCCTGTAGAAAAGGAAATGCTTGCTAAGATTCTGAAGAAGTACAGTCCACAGGAACGGCCATAAGCCCTGCAAACGCTAGAAGTTGATGCATCTTAATTTTATCTGATTCGGCTCTGGGGACTGTTTGCGATCTTATTTAATTCATAAACGCTCATTATATCACCTTTCACAAAAGACTATAACCCTCTTCTTTGAACTCGCAAAGCTCACAGCTATGGTGCCAATCGGGTTCCGCTTTGAGCTTCAGAGGAATGTCGGTCATCTGCTTTCCACTCCTCAGATCATTGATGAGACTGCCGACATCATTGGCACTGGCACCCAGAGGCCTTATCCGGCCAACTTCATGGCCCGTAACCATGAGGCCGTCAACCTCATCGATCCTTATTGCAGCATACTCCGGAGCTTCCTCATGGTCGCTATCGTTCAGGTATAGAAAGTTATCAAATTCAAAGCCCATACAGAGAGGCCACTTATGCTCGGTCATAACATTTATCAGATCCTTTTCAGAGTCTATAGCCTTGACACCATGGATTCGATCGGGATGGATCATCGTTTCACCTTAATTATTATGAGTATGATTGGTCAAAAATTTAAATAATTTCCTCAGAGAATTGTGAAGCAAAATGCTTAATCAAAAAATAGGATGAGGATTATAGCTAGCCTGTTTATATTACTAGATGTCGCAGTTCCCACAAAAGCTTTGGATTCAGCCGGAAGAGCACGCGCAGCATCCCGCGCAGGTCCATCTTGGCAATATCCTCGTTCTTCAGCGAGCCTATGAGCTGGTTGAGCTGCTCATCAGTCAATTTTACAAAGAACTCCTTGAACTCATAGCTCCTTGCGTTATGCTTACCGATAGTTGCCCTCCAGCGGTCCTCATACTCTTTTAGCCCAGCTTTGCTCACATCGCCATTAGCGATGGCCTTGGCCGCGACCTCGCCGGCCATAATTCCCGCCTGCATTGCGCTGAGAATTCCTCCACCGGTCAAGGGGTCTGTCTGATGAGCGGCATCTCCTACAAGCATCACTCCGTCTGCTGTCGCCGACTCAATCGGGCTAGCGCATGGATCTCCGCCAACAACCATCTCGACGACCTTGCCATTGGGGAAATGGGATTTCATGAACTCGCGAAGAAGCCTCACAGCCTCGCCAGGCTTGGATTTGGACGCAAGGATTCCGAGGCCGACATTGGCAAGGTTCTCGCCTTTAGGGAACGACCAGACATAGCCTGCAGGCGCTATTGTATTTCCAAAGAAGAACTCACAGTATTGGTCATCTATCGTCGGATCTGAGATAAGGAACTGAGCGCAGGTCTCTATATCCTTGAGCTTGAGTGTAGTATCAATGCCCGCCCACCTCCCGACTTTGGACTCAACTCCATCGGCGCCTATAACCAGAGGCGCCTCAATTTGAAACGTCTCCCCAAAGCGCATTGCCGAGATGCCGAATAGTTTGCCGTCTTGCTTAAGAAGGCCCAAGGCCCTTGTCTTTACCATCACCTTGGCGCCTGCACGTGCAGCCTCCATTCCAAGTCCCCGGTCGAAGACTTTTCTTTCGAGAACGTAGCCGACCTCAGAACCTGCGCTGCTCTCAGACATGACTATTTTTGTGCCGTCAGGAGCGTAAAGCTTCGCGCCCTTGACCTCTGCCGCAATCCAGTCAGGTTCAGGCTTTACCATCTCCTCGAATGCCCTTTTGCCGACACCTTCTGCGCAGCGAACTGGATCTCCGATCTCCTGGCGCTTTTCTAAGAGTGCAACATCCAGGCCCGCCTGAGCTGCCGCTCTTGCGGCCATTGACCCTCCTGGCCCTGCTCCTACAACGATTACATCGCACTTCATGCCTTGACCTCCAGAACTACGTCGCACTTCATGCTTTGACCTCTAGAGCGCCGACTGGACAGATCTTGGCGCAAAGTCCACACTCTTTGCACGTGTCAGAAACCTCGAGCCAGGTTTCGACCAACTCAAGTGAACAGGTTGGGCAGACTCCCACGCACGCACCGCAATAGCAGCACTTGTATCTGTTGACTGTAAGCAAAAAATCACCTATTCGTAAATTATCTTGAAATCCTCATAGCCCTTGCAACGGATCTCCGACAGTTCTATCCCCGAGACCATCGAGCTTGCAGGGCCTTTCTTCATCATGGCCAGAAGTTCCCCAATCTTCTGCCGCTCTCCCTCAAGCACAGCCTCCACACCGCCACCCGGTATATTTCTGACCCAACCGTTTATCCCTAGACCTAGTGCCTTATCTCTGGTGAAGGCTCTGTAGAAAACTCCCTGCACCATGCCTGAAACCCTGACATGAACGCATAGGCTCATTTTTTAGCTCCAGTTACAAGGTCCTCAAGTGCCTTCCGCTGATCCTTGGCCTTGATTATGCCTGATGCAAGAAGTACTCCCTCCGATCCCAGATCCAGGGCCGCCAATAGGTCCTCGCCCCGAGTTATCCCTGCGCCGCACAAAACGCCCACAGTCGGGGCGATATCTTTGACAGCATCTACGGAGTCACGGACTATGTCGGGATCAGCCTTTGAGACTGGTATTCCGCTTCCGATGAGTTCAGGAGGCTCCACGGCCACATAATTCGGCTCAAGTGCAGCTGCTGCCCGAGTTGTAGCAACATTGTTTGTGCAGATAATGGCAGTAAGCCCTGAAGATTTGCAGGCTGCTAGAGATGCCTCGATCTCAGCAAGCTTGAGCCTGCGTTCTGAATGGTTTATCAAAGAGCCGCTTGCGCCGGCGGCCTTTATGGACGGCGCAGTCACATGGCCTGTGAAGCCGCCATAGCCGACACCATCGATGTGTTGGGCATAAACTGGAATCTTTACGGCCTCAGAGATTGCATGTATATCAGCAACCTGAGGGGCAACGGCAATCTTTACAGAATACTCCTTGGATATGTCCTCGCAGATCTCTGCCAGGCGAAGGGCACTATCTCCTGTAGATTCGCGATAGGTCTTGAAGTTGAGCACAATTAACGTCATAATCTCCCACGCATTCAACCTTATAAACCTAAAGAGCATATATATTTTGGCTGCATTCAACTTTTAGGTCTTTATAATACTTCTCATAGACCTCTGGGTGAACACAAACGCCGGTAAATATCATTTTTATATTGCCCCGGAAGATCATAGCGATCATAGGGAGCATTCCATTCTCTTCTTGATTGATAATATGATACAACACGCCTTCCGGATCTGAGTAATCCACCACAACAAGATCGAGATCAGAATGCGCCTGAATGAACTTCTCCAGCTCGGGCTTGCTCTTCTGGCAGATCCCACATCCCTTTCGCCATATAAAAAGCAGCACAGGCCTATCTTTCCCTGATATCGACTCAGCCATATTCAGAGCAGGACCGTAGGTATTCGCCAGGAACTCTGAGACTGTATCTTCAACCTCATTCACAGGAACGCCATACCTTTCCGCAAGCTTTACACTGGAGCTCTTGAGCTTAGAGTTCATGAACCCTTTTGCGCGGTCCATCAGATCCATAGGCTGTCTTATGCCCTTATTCCATAAAACTATAGTGCTTAGGATCGGTCTGATGATTGGGCCAAAAATGAATGTTAAAATACCTGAGGGCAGGCAGTTCAGTTCTTAGGCCTGATTAGGCCAGCACCTGCTCCTTCAAGATATATCGTATGAGATCCTCGGAAAGTTTCGTCTCTCTCTGAACTTTTTTGACAGTATCATCAATGCTAACGCCTTCAGAGATCAGGCCTGATATCCTCTTTATAACTTTATCGCTAACTGTATAATATTCGTCTATATCTTTGCGGTGTCCCCAGACATCGCCCTTAAGCAGCTGTACACCCTGTATTTCCAGGAACTGTTGCGCTGCCTTTGACATAGTTTCATGATAAGATGGAGGGATCTGCACTGCTCTGAGACGTGGACATGACTGAACAAGCCCCATGACGTCCATATTCGAGGCGCGGAAGGCTAGGTGAACTATCTGTTCGTTTCTACCAAGATCCGAAATCTCCCTCTTTGAACTCACTACCCTCAGCTTCATGATACCTACGAATGCTCTTAAAATATTTATAGATAATGGTAATCATAGTAATCCACTAGCGAATATACCTCAATGAGAAACTGGAGTTATAGAATATTTATGCATAGGTGATTATCAGATAAAATATATACAGAGGTATGGTAAGGATCGCAATACTTTTTTATAATAAGTAATGTTTTATATTTACTAAGCAGAGCCTTTGCCATGGCACTTGCTAAGAAACGAGTTCAGTGACATAGCACAGGCGGATAAAAGCATGCAGGCCATTGTCTGGCTCGGCCAGGAGCCGAGGCCGCAGTCCGGGCCAACTGCACGAAGTCGATCGCCGAACAGGGAATATGCATGTCCCATCCGCTTCTCGATCATCTGCGGCGACTCGCTCCTCATGACCTCCTTCTCGAGCCTTGCAGGGTCATCCCAGAGATTTATTCCGAGCTTATCGTTGAGCCCTGCAGCCATTGAGAGTATATCGGTCCTGGCTATGCCTGCACGCAAATATGTATCAGTATCCTCGAGCAGTTTTCTGTCTATCAGCTGCAGATAATCGGGGTGTGCAGCCGATTCTATTCCGATGATGTTTATTCCCGGGACACGTGCGCATAGCTCAGCGTATAGCGGTGAATGAAGATGAACCTCGCAATCGATCTTCCTGGTCTTCTCGCAAGGAGCGCTTGCTATCTCAAGAGCCCTGAGAATAGCCACATCCTCAAAGACGATATTTGAGCTTATGCCTAAGGAAGGCTCATCTAATGAAGCTACAGCGATATTATTTTCCTTTTTTGCCTTTTCTATAAAACGGGCTACGCTTTCGGCAAGGTTATAAAGTATATCTGTATAGTTCGTGGCCCCAAATGCCGAGATATAGAGTTCGATTGGGCCCGTGACGCATACGCGAACCTTTTGCTCCGCGGGAATTGCCTTCAGCTCCAGTATATCCGCATGCTCTTCCTTTATAAGATAGGGGCTCTCCGCAAACTCAGGATTCTCGATGGGATCCATGAACATGCGTATCATATCCCTGAATTGAGGATAGGTCGGCACCTCAACACCTGCCGAGATCTTCTGATCGAACGTCTCCTTGACCAGCCTGAGATATTGGTCATGAGATAAGTCCTTCAGTCTGATGCCCTTTGGCAGAGGATAACTCCCTATGTCATCGAAAAAAATCCCTGCCATCTCTATCCTTCCATGCCTTGAAGAAGATAGCTCTTCAGAGATGTATAGTTCCCTCGCATCTTTTTGAAGTGCTCGTCGAGGTTGTCCAGCTTTGCCATTGCCTTAGGAAGAGGTGGATTTACATTCGTGAGCTTTATGATCTCATCCGGAAACTTCGCAGGGTCGGCGGTCTCCAGAGATATGCACGGGCTCCAGTCGCCACACTCGTCCAGGTACTTCATGAGACCTGCCCAGCCTACAGAACCGTGAGGTTCAAGCAGAACTCTATATTCATTGTATACTTCTCGGATGGTCCTGCGAGTCTCGGCATCGGATATTGAGACGGCATATAGATCCTCTCGCATCGCATTAAGATCTGGCTGCTTACTGACGTAGCCGCTCTCATTCATCTGGCCGCCGTAGAGGCTGAATACGCGAGCGAGATTGCTCGGATGGCCGACATTCATGGCGTTGGAGATGCAGTTTCTGCTCGGCTTTATGGGCTCATAGATGCCTGTCTTCATGAAATGAGGAAACTCATCATTTTCATTGGTTGCGGCAATAAACCTGTGCACGGGCAATCCCATCTTCATGGCGATGAGGCCCCCCATCAGATCCCCGAAGTTTCCGCTTGGAACTGAGAAGACGACGGGATCGGCATTTTCACTTACTCTTGAGTGGGCATAGAAATAATAGACTGCCTGCGGCAGAAGCCTGCCGATGTTTATAGAGTTGGCCGAAGACAGGTTCAGTCTCTTCAGCTCAGGATCAGCAAATGCCTGTTTAACCAGTGCCTGGCAATCATCGAACTTGCCATCAACAGCAAGCGGATAGATATTTTTGCCAAGTGTAGTCATCTGCCGTCTTTGTCTTTCAGTAACCTCTTTTTCGGGGAATAGCACTACAACTCGAATATTGTCCAAGCCATAGAAAGCATGAGCGACCGCCGAGCCAGTATCTCCTGAGGTCGCAGTTAATATTATTATGTTCTTGCCCTCCTGGCTCAGAAAATAATGCATAAGCCTTGCCATCAGCCGGGCTGCAAAATCCTTGAACGAGCAGGTTGGGCCTCTATCGAGACGAAGGATATACTTATCATCGTAGACTTTCTCGATGGGAACCTCATAATTGTAGGCATCACGTAGAATAGCCTTAAGGGCGTCATCCGGAACAAGATCGCTCAAATAAGGCTTGATGACCTCATAAGCTATATCCGGGTAGATCATGGCCGAGAACTGAAGGACCTTCTCAATAGGGATCGCGGGAATGGTCTCGGGCATATAGAGCCCCTTGTCGGGGGCCTGGCCCATAAGCAGAGCTTGGCGGAAGTCAATACGCTCCAGGCTGCCGTTTGTGCTTAAGAAGGCAATTCGCGACATGGATATAATGAGAATGTGCACTGTGCTCTTTAAGGCTTTGCCAAAGGATTCTGTTGAGCTCAGCTGAATATCGTTTGTAGAGCCCAATGCTATTGTCCGACAATCAGAATAGTAACAAGATTATTGCCACCTTCTTTTTAAAGTAGTAAATATCAGATAACACTAAAGAAGGATATTCGGTATGCCGGTAAATTTGATGGAGTATTTCAATAAACAGCCGAGGATAGGCACTTTAAGCACATCAAGCAAAGATGGAAAGGTCGATGTGGCTGTTTTCGGCTCACCACATATGATAGATGAGAAGACAGTTATTATGGCAATGGGCAGGAACCGCACTCTGGCCAACCTTCAGGAGAATCCTAATGCAGTGTACATGATAATGGAGCCTGGAAAGGCGATCTTTGATTGGAAAGGGATCAGGGTCTATCTAAAGATGAAAGAGTGTGCGACCTCAGGCGAAATGCTTGATACGATGAAGCGAGAGTCTGCTAAATTTATCGGAGAGGAAGCCGCCAAGATGATGTATGCGGCTGTCACGCTGGAGGTCGTTGAGGTAAGGCCGCTCATTGATATCGGTCAGGGATGGGAGAAATCAATTTAATTTATACTTCCTCGCCCGAATTTCGCTTTTCTTTTTTCCTTTCAACGTAAGAAGCAATTGTTCATCTTATTCTCATTAACCTATAACATGCGGTTTCCAAAGCCTTCCCCCGGAGAGGGGTTAGGGGCAGCCCGCGCGGCGACTCACGCGCGCTATCATCACCGTTAGTGTTAGCCCCAAAAGGAAGTGCAGCTTTTAAATATATCTGCCAGTTTCGAAGGCGAAATGAGAGCAGTTTTTACATATAGTGTTTGATGTGCACTCTCTTGAAAATTATGGAATAGAATCATTTTAAAGCTACCGCTTGCATTGAATGGATGCCCCTGCAAAGGGTGCTCCCACCACAAGGTTTGTAAAATAAGTTATAATCCTCCAGACCAGCACAAGAACCCCTAGAAGATAGCTAGGGACAAACATAGAATAAAGGTAGCTCATGCTGAGCTCGACAACTCCGCTGCTGCCTGGTGTAAGGGGAATTCCGGCGATAAGGATTATGATAAGCTGCGAGGTTATAGAATAAAGAAAGCTTGGATTGTAACCCAGCCCCATCAGAAGGACGGAAGGCACAGCAAACTCCACAATCCAAACCAGGAAAGTGAGTGCGAGCATCGCCGGTATCTGAGCCAGTGCACAATTGGCGAGCTCGAGCCCGGCCTCCCTGAAGACCCAGATCTCTCGTTCTATAAAATCGATTATGGTTCCGCCTCCAAACCTCCTTCTGAGCCATGACATCAGTCCCTCTATTCTATCAGGCACATTCAGAAGTGCCCAGAGGAAAACCAAGGTAAGAATAAATATTACCAGGAATACAGCGCTTACCTGCAGCCCAAAGCCCCTGGTAAAATCCGATAAGGCCAATAGTATGAGCAGTGCAACGAGAAAAAAGAAGCTGTCGAGGAGCCTCTCAGCTATGATCACTGCAGTTCCGCAGCCGCAGCTGACGCCTCCATCATTAAGTACTTTTACCCTCATCGGCTCTCCACCTGCAGATGCCGGGGTTATTGCAGATAGAAAATTTCCTGCCAATGTGGCCTTGATGGCTATCCCAAAGCTGACCCTGTTTGTTACGAGGGATGTCAGGTATTGGAGCCTTATCGCCCAGAATATCCAGAAAAAAATATGCAATACAACGGCAATGATTACGAATTTCAAGTCTGCCCTGGAGATCGCAGCCAAGGTCGCAGTGTTGCTTGTGTATCTCAGCACTGCAGCTATTGTTACAATGCTTATTGCTATCGATATTAACATCGCCAATATTCTCTTATCTTTCAGGTCTAATGCCATTTGGGCGTACCCCTTTTAAATCCGGGAACTCAGAGCAAGTCTAGAAAATAATTCGTATTACGTAGATAAAAAACTGGTGATATTTCGATGTTATAGCTTAGCATAACGATTGATTTGGATTCGGATATTAAGATATTGCTGGTAGACTAATTTCTTTTAACGTTTGGGCTTTATTTGCTATCGTTCCAATAGATTGAAAAAAATTTATGATCCAGAAGTTTTAGGTATATTTCCGCTTGTTTTAATTATTGGAGAAAATATATCATATCAAATATAATAAAAAATTATTTATACTATTAGTACTCATACTATTTTAAGCGAAAAGCAATTTTGGAGGTGTGAAGGGATGAATAGAATGATGCCTATTGCCATTATGCTGGCATCCGGGATTGTTTTAATGATTGGCCTAACAGCCGCTTCAGATTATGCTTATGGGACAAAGGTGCTTTCCTGGGATAATGATTTGGGCAGAATCCTTAAGAATATTCCTTACGGCACAGTTATTGGTTTTTGGGATGTTGGACCCAATGTTGGAGTCTACGATGGGGATGATATCATATATCTTGATACGCCACCAATTGGCATTGTAAATGCTAATGATTTAAGATTGTCCCCATTCGAAGGCTATAGTGCAGGCACTAAAGTTACGCCAAGTGATAATGATATCAATTCACCGCTTGAAAGTATCTCTGCAGAGATACGCTTTCTGAATTTGAACGGCAGCCAATCATATGATATCAACGATCCTGTATACCTACATCAATCCAATACTCAATATTTAAATGGAATATCAGAAGGTGCCAGTAGCAGTACTAATGAACCAATGAATTCTGCAAAAACGGCAGATAGTACAACGTGCTCCGCTGCTAGTGCAGCAGCAAATTGTATCCCATGTATGAATGAGGGATTCTATGAGTGGCTTTCAAATGCGGGCCACTGCAGCAATCTTCCTCGAGGATCTGTATGCCTGATATATTCAGATAGCTTCGCATGGACTGTATCTGATTATCCTATTAATAATAACCCATATTTCGCCGGATATGATAGTAACGGTCGGCCTATAGAAGCGATTGGTTGTAACAACGCAGACTATTATCATATTCTTGGAACATCACTTGTGAAATCAATTCCTAGACAAAAAACTCTATTAATACAATCCCTCCCATGCCAATGTGCCACGAATATAGACAATTATCCCGAAAACACGGGATTTGCAGCACAGCCAAATACACAATCAAATGCGCAGCCGTATAATCATCAAGATGGGACCAGTAAGGTGATAAATGCTTTAAATCGCATCAGTGCTAATTTAGACCCAATCCGTTCCAATGATGTCACGCTAACCGGAATTGGATATTATCCTCCAGGTTCAAAGGTGAAAAATTTTGATCCAGATCTGGATAAATTTGTCCTGCCGCTTATACTGGCCAGCTTCCCCGGAAGATCTGACGATTATGCATGCATCAGGATTTACGATGCAAACGGCAATGGATTATATGACTTCCCTGATAATGTATATCTCGATATATCCCTTCCAGGAGACTCATCCTTTGGAACTGTGTCAGTAAATGATGTGAGGCTATCTGATGTGATTATTTAGCGCTGGCATCTCGATGATGTCTGATGGCATAGTTTTAAATTCTGCGATGCAGCAAAATCCCGGTAGCCTATAGAAACGGGGGAGGAAAAGAGGAAAAGGTTCTGCAAATTCACAGAACCATTCAGCTCTATCCCAGGAATCATGTTGGAGACCGTCCTAGCAGGCGATAATTAGGCTATATCGCTCATCGCCGCTTCACTTTCCTGGAGATACCGGCAGTGCGACATAGGGGAAGTCGGGGCGAAGTGTGCCTGTGGCCGAGCCTCTGTGCAGGCCGTCTGACAGAGCCGCGTTGACGACGATTGAGAACATAACTTCCGGTGCATTATCGGTCAGTGCCCTTCCATTGCGCTTTGCAAAACCGAAGACTGCAGGCGTGCCGATCTCATAATGCAGTATGTCGGGGAAGCAGAGCGCAGCGACTAACTCGCCGTATGCCTGGGGATCATCGCTCGTCCCCATTGCTGCGATAATGCCAGCGACGAGTTTGCTGACCAGTGGTCCATAGATGGCACGGTCTTCTCGCGGCTGCGTCGTGTTATAGGCACTGGACCGCTCGCTATCATCGGGGTTGAAGATCGGCTGGATCATCGGCTGCCCTTCCCTGTTGATCTGCTGCCAGCCGCCATTGTCGGTGGCAAGCGCTGTTGTACCCCAGAAGCCGATCGTAGTGACGCCGAAAGTGCCGTCCGGGACCTCGATAACAATAGAGCTCACTGTGGTACCCGCAAAGGCGTTAACCGCCTTGTCCCTGTTCCATCCAGTCAAGTCGACAGCAGTCCCGCTTGCGACTGCTTTGCGAATGGCTCCGAGCACGGTGGGCTCGATGTAGAAAGGCTCTCCTGCGATCCCCGCCCAGATTCTCACGCCACCCTCCCCGATGATGTTATCCCCTGTGAGACCCTGCGCCAGAATAGTCCCCTCGGCATTTCGATCCCGCGACGCCATGCCGTCGAGGCGGCGCAGCTCGAGAGCCTGACGACCATTGGCCTTGTTGTGCCCAAAAGACACACGGAACGTCATGTCTTCCACAGCGTCCCCATCAGTGTCCACCTTAAACTCGTATAGAGCCTCTGGGTGGAAATGCTCGGGATACCTTTGTCCAGCGACCGATGAGTTGACATTCATCACGAAGACAGTACCCATAGTGCCTCGGAAAAGGTATACATCGGTGATATCGAGACGCGTATCTTTTCGCGCGAGTGGTGAATCGAGATGGTTTGACATAGTTATGCCGCCTTATGGGTTATAGTGACAGGGCTTATCAAGAAAACAATAGCATATCTGGCCGATATGTACTTCATCGTTGTCAAACTCCAAATCTACTGTTTGCATATTTAACAATAGTATCATAACATATATAACCTTCGGATTATGTTAACCATTCAGATCATGAGAATGAGAAGATGGCATAAGCATTAATTTGGTGCTTCTGGCCAACTTGCCTATTTATACCAGTCCAGGCTTTCATCCACATATTTTATGAAGGACGTGAAGAAGCCCTTTGCCTCATCGTTCATGCCTGTAAGCGAAACCAGCCTCTGTGCCTCTTTTGCATGATCTCTGGATATGGACTTTGCAGCATCAAGAGCGCCGCAATCTCTTATCAGATTCTGAACAAGCTCAACATCCGTATTCGGCTTGCCTATCAGCATTGCAAGGCGGCTTTCTTTCTCCAGGGCAATGACAATATGAAGCGGCTTCTTCCTCTTCGAGATATCCCCGCACGGCTCTCTGCCATACTGCTCCTTTGAGGCGAAGGTATCTATGATGTCATCCTGAATATCAAATGCATAACCTATATGCTCTGCTGCATTTGCCAAGATGCTTCTATCATTCTCAGGAGCAGAGGCAAGTATCGCGCCTGTAAGCATTGATGCCTTGAAGAGCGATGATGCCCTCTTGCTCGCCATGACATTCCATTCACCAAGGTCCGGCTTTTTGTACTCAAAGAGCTGATCAAGGATCTGGCTTTCATTCACGGCTCCATACTCCGAGGAGAAGAGACTTATGGCCTGTGTGATCTTATCGGGTTCAAAGCCTGATTGTAGGACTGCCCTGAGCGAAAGGGCATAGAGCACATTGCCTGCAAAAAGTGAAGTGCCCATGCCGAATTTTTCCCCATAGACCTTTCCGAATATTTTATGAAGCGTTCCTCCCCCGCGGCGTTGATCTTCGATATCAACGATATCGTCATGAACGAGTATGCTGTGCCGGTATAGCTCAACTCCTGAGCATGCTCTTATTATTTTATCATTGACCTGGCCGGTATATCCTTTATAAACCATCAAAGTGCTGCAGGATGCAAGCCTTCGTCCTTCCCTGAGCACGAACTCTTGAATAGTATCATAAACATCAGCCATAAATGGGTGATATTCTCTGCTCTCCCTCACTGCAATCTCAAACTGATTCCTGAGATCATCCTCAATAAGCAATCCAAAATCATCAAGTACATCTTCGTAGATCATTGATCGACCTCAAGCATCAATGCTATTGATAATACAACAACCTTTCCCTTGGCATCTGCCTTCCAGATAAAGGCATTCAGGTTTAGAAATGCCTCAACTGTATATCCTCCACAATCCTCTTCCAATTACCTCCCGAACGCTGTACTCACCAGGCTCCGGCCCTTATCCCTCCGGTAGCTGGCCGTGATCTCACTCACCATCCTCATAAACTGCTCCTGGCTGTAGCTTAGCTGGCTTGCAAACCGCTCCACAATGGGCTCGACATTCTTGACATCCTCGCTGCCTATGCTCATGAGGATAATATTTGCAAGCGCCATCAGTTTCAGCCCCTCATGCATGCAATTGTATTGGATTGCAACAGCTCCCAGCTGGAAGAACGCTCCAGCCTCACCGCGTTTATCGTTCAGATCCTGGTAGATCTCAAGTGCTGCCATGAACTTCTCTTTGGAGCTTTCGAGATCCCCCTTTTGAACATCTATCGATCCCAGATTGTGAAGAATCATGGCTTCGCTCGATCTGTCTCCTATGGTATGCTTCAGCGCCAATGCCTTCTGGAACTCCTCCTGCGCCAGATCGTAATCGCCCTTATCCATATCGATTGAGGCAAGATTATACAGCATTGATGCTACGCCTCTATTATCTCCGATATTCTCCAGGAGCTTTAATGAATCAGCCAGCTTCCCGCGTGCTGACCCATAATCTCCCTGGCGCAGATCGAGCATGGCAATATCCTGCAGCGTCGCAGCCTCGCCGCCGAGATCTCCTGAGCGCTCCTGTATCTCCAGCACCTCGTTTAGCTTCTCGCGGGCTTCAGCGTTTTTATTCTGCTGCATGTCTATGGCCGCAAGGCTGTGCAAAGCCGCAGCCTCGCCCAAAGGATCACTCGATATGCGGCAAATATTTGCAGCTTTCTGGAAACTCTCACGGGCAAGGTCGTACTTTCCCTGGCGGAAATATGTCGTCCCGAGGCCCTGACATGCCGCTGCATCAGGACCGAGGTCCAACGCACGCAAGTACCACTCTTGGGCCTCAACATAACGCTGCTGATCCAGATAGCTCCTTGCAATCCATATCATCGGTCCAGCGTGTTTCTCGCGCCTTAGAAGCTCCTCATTCCTACTTGCGATCCATGTCTTTGGTTCAACGTGTTTCTCGTGCCCTAGAAGCTCCTCGTTCAGCCTTATGATCTCACTATAGTAGCCGCGCCTCTCCAGGTAGCCGCTTATTCGATCAGTGACGGAAAGAGCCTGCTCATGCTCTCCGGCCCGAAGCAGATGGCCCCGGGCCTCCATCAGGCAGTCAAGATGCGAAATCCCAAGCCTAGCCGCATTTCCGGCTTCTGCAAAATCTCTCAGGAAAACTCCGGCCTCCCTATGTGCAGCCTTAAGCTGATCATGGCTCATGCATGCCACAAGCCAGCTGCGGATTTGAGATGGAATTGCCCAGAGGCTCTGAACTGGATAGGCAAGAGACAGCTCACTCCACTCCCTTGCCATGCCTATAACTTTATACTCGGGAGCCCCAGTCACTGCCTCAAGGCCGATTGCATTTACAGAGATCCCATAGACGGCCGCTCGACTAAGAGCTAGGCACGAATCCGGTTCAAGGCTATTATAAAGGCTGGCAGTGAACTCATCGCAGAGATTCGAGTTTTCATCTTTAGCCTTGCTTAGCGCCTTTCGCATCTGGGATAAGCATAAAGGCAGACCTGCCGAAGACGCATAAAGCCCTTGAAGCCGCACATAACTGTATTCGCCTCTGCTGTACTTTTCGGCAATCACGCTGTCATTCAGGAGAAACTTGATGAACGCAGCCTCAGGCAAACCGCCAACCTGCCACTCCCAGGCTCTTCTGGGCATAGTCATGGCGTCTGCAGGCAAAGCGTTACTGGTGATAATTGCCCTGGTGCCCTCGCTATATCTGAGCAGGTAGCCATATAGCTCCGCCAGATCTTTGTTCTCGACCTTTCCTGTTTCCTTATTAAGCTCCAGGTTATCGAGCACAATCAGAAATCTGCCTTTATTGAGAGCATTGAACATATTTTCCATTCTCTGGTTGAATGGCATTGGACTGCGCAATCTTCCGGCATCATCGGCAAAGCCGGCGCTATCCAGAGCGCTTATGCATGCCTCAAAAATCCGTGCAGCGCTTATAGGATTATGCCTGGAGCCATATACTGTTATCAGTTTGTAGCCCTCGCCAGCAAGCCTTTGTGAAATGCTTGTTGCAAGTACGCTCTTTCCGGCACCTTTTGGACCTGTAATGACAACTGCCTTCACACTCCCCTCATGCATCGCTGGAATAAGGCGCTCTAGATCGCGTCTTCTATCTACAAAATCCTCTGCATAGCCGTCTGTGAGACCAGGCAGAGGCGCCTGCTCATTTGATTTTGATTCATGAATAGGGATTGCTGTGCTCTCGTTGAAACGCACAGCCTGGTCTGTGGCAGCATAAAGTGCAGGCGGGGCATAGATATCGCTTTCTGGCACGTGTATTCCGCTAACATCCCTGCATGCTTGAGCAATTGCCATATCGATGCTCTTCCCGGCTGATAGAGGGCTATATAGTGCTCTTGAAATGTCCGCCGGTGCATTCCAGCTTATTGCCAGAGGCACATATCCTATAATCCCCTGGCAGAGGAAGTCCAGAGCAAAAGGCGTTTCTGCCTGGCAGCCTCCAAAGATGATGCCCTGAACCCCTGCATTAGATAAGGCAGCGCCTATATCTGAGGAAGACCTCTGATCGGGTTTGCCCTCTTTCTGGAAGGAGAATAGCCCCAATCCATACTTCTCCTTTGCCTGGCCTAAAAGGTGAACCAGATGAGGCTTAAACTTGTCCACGCGTCTCAGAAGCTCGCCAAAGCCGCCGGTATCGCATATCTCAAAGGAGATCTCCAGACCTTCCATTGCTTTAAGAAACACTTTCTCCTCACGCTCGTAATCGAGAGGCTCACAGGCCATGAACAGCACTTTCAGAGGCCCTGGAGGAACTTCTCTCGTCTGTCCAGCAAAGCCTGTTAGATCAGAGGCATTTGGCAGGCGGCGTATGCTGAAGCTATCATCGAAACCCAAAACCTTTCCATCGGGCAATCGGAGCAGCTCCCAGGGCAGAAATAGCGCCTCTGGAATCTTGGATGCCACTATCAGTGAAGCTCCCGTATCAATTCTGAATTTTATCTGCCCCCATGCCATCTCAAAGAAGAGATGGAAGAGCCCATTTCCGAGGATCTCAAAGTAATCTTTCGCTTCTTTGATTTTGCGATTCTTTCCAAAGAGGGATGCATACTGTTCCGATATCTCCCTAATCTGTTGAGATTCAACGGGAGTTAGGTTCCTTGATATGATGGTCTGGTCATCTATGACTACATTAAAGCTGAAAGTATGTGCTGCAGCGGTGCCTGCCTCAATAACCGAGATTACAACGTTTGGTTTCATGCGATCCTCCAAAAGGGCTTAGGCATCCTTTTCGTTTCCTCTTTCATCTTTGCTTCGCAGCTCACAGAACTCTTTCGGCTCGACATGCACGATGACATCCTTAACCCCAGCAACGTTCTCTTTGATCCTATTTTCAACCTCTATTCCGACCTTATGGGCTTCGTCTATGGATAGAGAAGATTCTACGCCAATATGGAGGTCCACAAATATCTCTCCGGGAGTCCCATGGGTTCTGACCCTATGACTGCTGCAGACCCCAACAACTGATTCTGCAATCCTTCTTATTACGCTCTCCTCGATCATCGCTTTGTCCAGAAGAACGCCTGAGCTGTCTTTCATAATCTCAAGCCCAGTCAGGACGATCAGGCCGGTTACAACAAGGGCGATTATCGGGTCCGCCAGGGGATAGCCCATTCTAACGGCAAAAAATCCTATTAATACACCTATAGACGCATAGACATCGCTTCGGGTATGCATCGAGTCTGCCACCAATATGCTGCTCTTAAGCCTTCTGCCGATAATGTATTCATATGCCGAAACGCCTATGTTGATGGCGAGCGTTACTCCCATTATTGCAAAGCTCAATGTGGTTATTTCAGGCGCTGACGGATTGAGAAACCTGTTTATGGTCGCCTCGAGAATCTGAAAACATGTGGCAAATAGGAGCACGGCAATGCCGATGGAGGCGAAGGTTTCGAACTTCGAATGACCATAGGGATGCTCTTTATCAGGCGGCTTTGATGCCTGAGCTATGCCGATTATGCCGATTATATTGGAAGTGCTGTCGAAGAGTGAATGCAGACCGTCTGCGGTCATGCTGAGTGAATTTGTGAGAATGCCGTAGACGCCTTTGGCTAGGGCAACAGCTATGTTTATTATAAATATTATTATAAGTATACGCCTAACTGTAAAATAATACGCATTGGCCATTGGAAATAGATATTGCCGTGTAAGCAATAAATAATTTTTTGATGGTGAGTTGATCACATGATACTGACTAGCTATTTGGAGTTTGAAACATACGTGGGAGATATTGTTGATTTAACCGACAGGATATCAACAGCTATCCAGGAATCTGATCTACATTCGGGCATTGCCACTGTGTTTGTGCCCGGAGCTACTGGGGCTGTGACCACGATAGAGTATGAGTCCGGCCTTGTTGAAGATATAAGAAATGCACTTGAGAGGCTTGCTCCTGAACGCATCGATTATGCCCACGACCTGAGATGGCACGATGGAAATGGCCATTCCCATATTCGAGCCTCAATGATAGGCCCGAGCCTGACAGTGCCGTTCCATCAGAATAAGCTTATGCTTGGAACATGGCAGCAGATAGTGTTTCTGGAGATGGATAACAGGCCGAGAAACCGCAGGGTCGTGGTCCAGATCATGGGCGAATGATGATTCGGAGACCATTATGGTCGTTTTAGCAGCTGCATAGCGTTTGAGTCGTACAGAGCGGCCCTAATGCAAACGAGGGCCGCTCCATCCCCCCTGCTTCCATGACTCCCGCGGCCCTTTATGCCGGAGCTTTTTCAAGGGTGAAGTTAAAGAACCTGGAGAAGATATTGGTTGGTCCTCCAATCACTGGATCTGTGGGACCGTCCCTTAAATAGAATCGGGCTGATACAGTGCTATTGGTAAGATCCAGCAGAAGGTTTGTTAACGTTCTTAACTTCATGGACTTATAAGTTAGCTCAGCATTAACGGAACCAAGAGCATCGACCATATCCTGGGGTGTGAACTTTCCCTTGTGGTTCGATGTGATGTTTGTGAGGGTCTTATAGCGCATGAATGAATCGTAATAGCTGATGCTGGCATCCAACTTGGGGAAAGTATCTATTATGGGGTACTTGGCCACTTGATGGTTGGTCATTATTCTAAGTGAGTCCGGGCCGTCTGTAAAGTGAACGCTATCATCCTCTGGTGAGAACTCCGCTATTGTGGAGTTGCCGTATTTATCGTAGATCATGAAGTGGACTCCCTCAGGTCCGAAGTATATCCTGTTGTTTAACAGGACCATTTTGGCCTCATCTATGTTCTTGCAGGTATCCAGGATCATTCTTTCTGCAATCCATGCCGAGATACCACTGTTCCTGTCTACGGGTACGAGAGTTGTTGTAGTGGAGCCATTTAAATCAACCTGCTCATCAATGGCCAGACCTTGAGAGTTGAATCCCTGTGTGATGTAAGGCGACATCAAATCGCCGCTGCCTACTACCAGGCTCGAATATCCATCAATGGGATAGAGCTCCAGTACAAAGGATCTGGAGTACGCACTGGGCTGGCTGGAGGTGTTGGTCCTGCCTAGAATTACTTCCCAGGGCGCCGCATAATAATCAAGGTTTCTGCAGGACATGGCATGGCCATTAGAGGTTATAGATGGCGGGAAGTAGATCATCGAGCAGCCAAGAAGAGATCCCACATCGTAGGGAAGAATGCTGAGATCTAGTTCTGTGGAGTTGAGGGAGACGTTATATGCCTCAGCCAATCCCACCATCCTCTCATAGAAAATTGGGTAGTTCTTCTGCATGTAGGCCAGGCGAGCCTTGGCATATATGGGATCGGCATAAGAGTACAGACTGGCATTGTAATCCTCCATAGCGATCTCGCCCAGGGCTTTGCCGATCTGTTCATTGGTTCCCCTGAGGATTATGTGCCGCATCTCCGTGTAATTGATGCTGTCTCTATTTAGCAGTACCTCATTCTTCAAGATTACAGGATTCTCTGTAGCTGCAATAATGCTGTTATTGGAATTCATCCCTCCGGAAGCGGCGATGGCGTATGTACTTGAAAGCGATGCCAAAGCTAAGAGCAAAATAAGCATTGCTATGCATCTTTTCATTTAATCACCTATTTTTGTTTTAACATATTTCAGTCGTTTCATCCGTTAAGATATGAGAAACTCTGCCGGCAGATTCATGCCCACTAAATCGCTCCTCGATAGCACCTTAGGATTGCCGCTTGCATCCAGAAGCGTAAGATTGTCCAGAAGCCAGGCACCCTTCTCGCTATCCTTTGGAAGGATTATCTTGGCTGTATAGACCCCATCTTTAGATGAACCCGATACTCTGCCTGCAGGTGTGAATGCGGCCTGAGCTATCTGTGCCCCGGAAGGGCTGCGGAAGAAGGCACTGGCACTCACCAGGCCGCTCTCATCATCGACGATATGTGCTGTGAGACTTATTGATCGAGAGTCGCCTGCAAGCATTTTGGGCTCAAAGCCGAAGCTTGCCAGATCAGGAGACTGGCTGTCCGCAAGAGGATTGCTTCCCATACTCAGGGGATCTATTTGAGATCCTGCGCTTCCAGCGGAGTTCCCAAAACACGCACTGCTGCTTCCGAGTTTGATGGTCTTCTCAATAGAAAATACGCCGACCATGTCATCAACGCTTCTGCCATCTGCAGATGCATGGCCGATGAAAACAGCAATTAAAAGCAGCACAAGCAATAGACCACGATAAATCAATCCGAACCACCCAGCTTAAATAGGCTTAAAGAGACTAAAGCTTTTCGTCTATGCTATCTGTAGCTTAAGGATGTGTCTGCTAGTCTCAGAACGAGTGCTGAGCATAATAATAGCTGGGCTGCCTTCTCTTCATAATGTAGCCGATTACCAATCCCAAAGCCAGCCCCGACAGATGAGCCACATGAGCTATATTGTCTCCAGTCCCAGAAAACAGGAAATCAACAGCCGCAAAAAGCACAACCGCCCATCTAATAGTCACGGGTATGACGAAGAAAAGCAATACGCGGATCTCAGGCGCAATTACGGCCAGACAACCCAGAACGCCATATAATGCTCCGCTCGCACCTACAAGCGTACTGCCTGATACAAGCATCTGACCGGTAGCCGCCACTATCCCTGATAGCAGATATATTCCTAAAAACTTGCCATCTCCTACACGCCGCTCAAGCTCAGTTCCAAAGAAAAACAGAAAGAGCATATTCCAGAAGAGGTGGTCGAAGCTTGCATGGACAAACATATGTGTTATAATCGTCCAGGGCTTCTGCATTACATAAGCAGGGTTGAGTGCAAGATCTGTGTAAACAAATACAGGAGCAAGGAGGCGTATGAAAAATACTATTACACATAGGAGCAGGATTATGCCTGAATAGGACACAGGAAGGCCGGGCACTGATGGTATCCTATCCCGCCAGCTCGAGCTCTCCCAGGGCCTGGAGCTATCGCCGTTCTTGCGCCTATAATCGAATCGCTGGCCTGCAGGCGCGAAAGAGGGGATTCGTTGTATCATGCTTCGGCCTTGGCCGCAGTTTCCCAAATTAATGATATTATTCAATCCGACTCCGTAATGAATCTGTGCTGCATCATTAAAAAGCGTTCGGCTGAATTATGCATCTGCCACATACTGGCCATCGCGTAAAACTATAACGTAGTCCGCAGAGTTCTTCAGCGCCACTGAGAAACCCGGCTCAGCCCCGAAGATTATAGTCTCTTTGCCGTGCTCCATCGCCTTCATGAGCACCGGCTTGAGATCTGCATCTCTTGTGACGAGGGCTATAGTATCTATAACAGGATTGTATATCATGTCCACGCCCTCAACCGCCATGCGGACATCCACATCGCTTGTACAGATCACGGGCTCAAATCCCTGATTCTCCACAGCCTCTACAAGCTTATCGGATGCATACTGATTCAGGAAGACCTTCCCCATCTTGATATCGCCGTAATCCTTTAGCATGTCCCTTATCTCTTCGAGATCCATCTGAAACTCTTTCCTCAGCATATTGGGGCCGTCAACAAGTAGTCCTATCTTCTTCCTCCCTTTTTCCTTTTTTGAGCCCAGATAACGCATGATGTGTTCGAAGTGTATTGCCATCAGATCACTGATCCATTACGGTATTGACCAACCTTCTCTTATAATTTTCCATCTATTAATACGATCAGCGAATATCGAAGATCTTCTTCGTGTTCTCAGTAGTTATTCGGGCTACCTCCGAAGGCGTTATCCCCCTTATCTTCGCTATGAGTCTGACCGAATCGAGAACGTAAGACGGCTCATTTCTGCCTTTTCTGGGCGATAAAAATGGGCTATCGGTCTCAACCAGCAGCCTGTCAAGAGGAACATTTCTTGCCAGGATCTGATGATGAGGCGAGCGACATATGACAGTCGCTATCGAGATGTAAAAACCGCGGTCAACTGCTTCCTTCATCGTGCCGAGAGTTCCGCCATAGCAGTGGAATATGACCTTGTCAAGATCCTTGACCATCTCAAGAGCCTCCTGCTCGGCGTCGCGGGAATGGATGATTAAAGGAAGGTCGAGGGACCTTGCGACCTCAATCACTTTTTGAAAGACATGGGCCTGACGGCTTCGGCTGGCCGGATCAGAACATCTGTAATAATCCAGTCCGGCCTCGCCTATCCCCAGGGTTTTATCGGCATTCTCCCTCATATGGGCCAGTGTGGCATCGAGGTCATCATCGCTCAGTCCTTCCAAAGAGTTGGGGTTCAGCCCCAATGTGGGATAGATGGACTCATTCTCTTCTGCCATTTTGAGCGATCTTATGTTGCTCGCAAGATCAATCCCAGAGTTGATCATCATCACGATGCCGCAGTCTCGGGCCCGCTCTATCACAGCCGCTCTATCTTTGTTGAACTGCTTGAAATCAAGGTGGCAATGCGAGTCTATGATGGGAGCGCCGAACTCATTCAACTTTTCTCTTCCTCCAAAAGCATTAATCGATTGATGGCACTGACAAGTGCCTCAACAGATGCCATGACGATGTCTTCACGTGCCGATCGTGCGCTGACCTTCTTGCCGCGATCGTCCTCGACACCGATGATAACCTCCGCCAGGGCATCAGATCCGCCTGATATTGCATCGATCCTGAAGTCGCAGAGGTGTATAGATGTATCGCTGTCAAGGAGCCCCTGGACTGCCTTTACTGCAGCATCAACCGGGCCCACTCCAGTATTTGCAAGCACGCGTTCTTTGCCGCGGACAAGGGCTTTGACGGTCGCTGTCGGAGTGATTATATTCCCTGTCATTACAGAGACCTCCTTGAGCGTCATAGCCTGTCTTCCCTTTGCGATTTCTCCGATGATCACATCTGCTATCGTCTGAAGATCTGCATCTGTAATCTGCTTGCCTTTATCTCCAAGCTCCTTGATCCTGCTCAAGATATCCTGAAGCTGGTCCTCTGTGGGGTGGTAGCCCGCCTCTTCAAGAACCTGCTTGACTGCATGTCGGCCTGTATGTTTCCCGAGCACTATTCGCCTTCTATGGCCGACCATCTCAGGCGTCATGATCCCCGGCTCAAATGTTTTGCTGTTCTCGATCACGCCATGGCTGTGAATGCCGCTCTCATGCGAAAATGCATTCTCGCCTACGATCGGAGCTGTGATTGGAATCTTGACCTCAGTGAGCCGCTCAATGAGCCTTGCCGTTTCGACGAGATACTCCGTTTTTATGCTCGTCTTGGCGCCATAAATTGAATGCAGGCTCATCACAGTCTCGGCAAGATTTGCATTTCCTGCCCTCTCGCCGAGGCCATTGACGCAGACCTGGATCTCTCTTGCGCCGGCCTCGAAGGCCGCAAGGCTGTTTGCAACCGCAAGGCCAAAGTCGTTATGGCAGTGGACGTCCACAGTCATCTTATGGGTGTTATCGCAGATTTCCTTGACGAGGCGGTAGAATGCTGAAGGCACGCATACGCCTACGGTATCAGGAATATTGATGATGTCTGCACCGGCCTCCTCAACGGCCCCAAATATCCTTCCAAGAAACTCAGGCGATGTCCTTGTGGCGTCCATCGCAGAGAAGAGGCAGGTTCTTCCGTGATCTTTGATATGCTCTACGGCCTTTATAGAATCTGCAACGATCTCATCATGGCTCTTCTTGATGGTATGGGCTATCTGTATATCCGAGGTCGAAACGAAAACATGCACAAGGTCGACATCTGCATCAAGGCTGGCATCGATATCCTTAATGATGATCCTCGAAAGGCCGCATACCTGGGCTGTAAGCCCCTCATGGGCGATAGCTTTGACGCTCTCAAACTCGCCCTTGGAAGATATCGGAAAACCCGCCTCGATGATGTTTACACCGAGTTTATCAAGCTGTCTCGCAATAATGAGCTTTTCATCAGGCGTCAGAGAGACGCCCGGTGTTTGTTCACCGTCACGAAGAGTCGTGTCGAATATTCTTACAGCGGCTCCCTGAAGCGCCCTCATATCATAGAAGGCAATCCCTCACAGAAGAATTCTGTGTCATAGTCTGAGCCTTGTGCTTAAGTTCTATAAAACCCTTGCCAATCCATTCCAAAATGAAGTAAATCTATAAGGATGTACTATGGGCTAAACACATACCTCTTTGACACGAATCTCCCACAATGAGCTCATGGACATCTTCTAAGCTATCCCATTCAGTCAAAGTTGAAATTAAATATAATTTGGAAAAGGTCATCTGCCGTTCAGGCACGTGTGGATTCCTGTGATCCCTGCTCAGCAGGCGTCTCTGCAGATTTCTCAATGGGCTCAGCCTCGCCAGCGGCTTCGGTCTCGCCCTCTTTCTTTGGGGGAGAGATCAGCTCAGCCTTTACCTTTTCGCCCGTGTGCTTCTCAACGTAGTCCACTTCATTTAAGCCGAGATGCTTGATGATCATATCTGCAAGCCCGCGTCGGATCATGAACCACTCTTTATAGTAGCTCATCTCCCACGGAACGGTAATTATCGCTTTATTATCCTCGATCTTGGATTCGAGATCCACGCGAGCGAAGGTCTTTATCAGGCTCTTCAGCTTCTCCTGCAGATCCTCTACTGCTTCAACGATTCTGTAATCATATACAATGGTCTTGTCCGCCAGGGGATGATTGAAATCGATGGTCACTCGCCGGCCGATTATCCTTGTAACTGTTCCGTATTTGCCCTCGATTCCTACTCGCATTCCTACAACAGGCTTTTCCTCTTTGAACCTGGTAATTGGGACAGTCTCCGTCTTCTCTGGATCATGAGTGCCGAATGCCTTCTCCGGAGGTATCTCAATATGCCCGGAGTAGCCTATTTCCTTCCCAATCAGATCGTCCTCAAATCCCTTAACGAGCTGACCTGCCCCTACCACTATAAGGTGCGGACCGTACTGGATCTCCTGGTCATATATGCCCTTCTCTTTTGCCAGGGATTCATCTGTCGTTGCTATTACCTGTCCATCAACGCTCTCGGTGTAATCGATCTTGATGAAATCGCCATTTTTTACAGCCATCTTGAACTCCGTCCTGTTATTGGCTTGCTATAGATCATTTCTTTTAACTTATGGTAGAACTCTCCGTTTACCTTCTAGATTAAGTAATCTGCTATTCTCTCTGTGATAGGCTGCTCGCAGTAAACACATCTCAGAAGCACAGGGTTCTTTGCTTTAACGAGCATTCTTGATTTGATCGGCTCTGACGTATTTGAGATGCAGCTCGGATTCTGACATCGCACAACGCCTACTATTTCATCCGGCAAATCTACGAGATATTTTTCAATTACTTTGTAGTCGCGGATGATATTAATAGTAGCAGCAGGCGCAATCAATGCAATCCTGTCCACCTCCTCTTCCATCAGCTCTCTATCTTCAACTTTGACAATATCCTTCTTGCTTAGCTTATCACTTTCGACATTCATGACAACGGATAGCGTTGCATCTGCAGTCCCCGATATGCCCAGGATCTTCAGAACATTCAACGCCTGGCCTGCCGCGATATGATCTATCACAGTGCCGTTCTTTATGGGTCTGACCTTCAACTCTACCTCAGCCATCTTGATCACCATCGGCATTATCCACCTAGCCACCTATCAGCATCTTTAAGAGCGCCATCCTTACCGGCACGCCATAGAAGGACTGCTGGAAGTATCGAGCGTGAGGTGTCTTATCCAATGAGGGCGCGATCTCATCCACACGCGGCAGAGGATGCATGATTATCAGATTTTTTCTGGCATTTGATAGGAACTCAGGAGTGATCCTGTAGCTACGTGCGACCTTCTTATACTCGACTGGATCGGGGAAACGTTCGCGCTGAATGCGCGTCATATAAAGCACATCTACATTATTCACAACCGCTCCAAGATCGCAGGTCTCGCGAACCTTTGTACCCTTGCTTGAAAGATCATCTCTGATCTGCTCCGGCATTCTCAGAGTGGGCGGTGATACCAGCCATATATCCGCTCCATACAGTGAGAGAGCATAGGCCAATGAATGAACCGTCCGCCCATATTTGAGGTCGCCCACAAGCGCAATGCTCAGATTCTCCAAGCGGCTTTCCTTTTTAATCGTATAAAGATCGAGAAGAGTCTGGGTCGGATGATGGCCTGCGCCGTCGCCTGCATTCAGAACCGGCACAGGCGAGAACTCGGATGCAAGGCGCGCAGAGCCCTCCTTGGGATGCCTGATCACGATAGCATCCGCATATCCGCCGATAACGCGCACAGTATCCGCCAGAGATTCGCCTTTGGCAATTGAGCTTGCCTCAGCCGGGCCCAGGTTTATCGTCGACCCGCCAAGCCTCTTCATAGCGGTCTCAAAGGACATGCGAGTGCGTGTGGATGGCTCGAAGAAAAGGAGCGCGAGTATCTTTCTAGAAAGCATATCGCTTTTTTTCCCGCGGGCATATGGTTCGAGCGATGAGGCAAGATCAAGAACAGAATCGATATCATCTCTGGAGAAGTCACGCATGGAGAGCACATGCCTTTGAGCGAACATGGGTGAACCAACGGCCAGATAGGATTTAATTATTCCTGATGGCCGTGATCATTTTAAAAGAACTTTGATGCAAGAGAATATCGAGTCTCACATCGCTCGCGCACAGTGCAATTATCGCAGCTGGCATCTTCTGGCCTGTCCGGCAGCTGTCCATCTTTTATCTGCTGAATTCTATCTCTAATCCTGAGGACTCTGACTCTATCAATACTATGAATCTGAATCTCGCGGACCTCTCCAGTGCGTGGATACTCTACCCTTCCTCGATCCAATATTGCGCCGCACTTCTCTCCAAGCATCAGGGCATATCCTGCAAGCATGAGCCTGTCACGCTTCCAGACGCCACCAACAGGCGCACTGCCTGTTCTTATTATTGAGGGAATACAACCTGAAACAAGCCTATCCAATCTGCCGGAAAGGCCGATCTTGTCAGAGCGCAGGTCAACTTCAACAACGCTAGGAAGAAGCATGCCAATATGAGAGGATAGACCAGCTGCGATCTCAGGTATCATTGCTCTGATATTTTCCGATGCTGCTTCAAGCTCCTTGGGGGGAGTCTCATAGATAAGCGGCAGCTCAGCCAGCAGCCTTGTGAGCGCCAGATTAAGATTGCCTTCAATATCGTTTTGATATTCGGAGGAGATGGAGAGCATAATGCTTCTCAAAAGAATCTGCTCAGGATTGGTCTTTCTTGGTAGCGTTCCAAGTGCATCAAAATAATTCAGCCTCGGGCAGCGGAGATAGAGACCGATGTCCGAGATTCTGATCAGAGGAGGCATTGAGAGCTTATCGTCTTCTCTGCTTAAGAATATTTGGAAATATGCTGGCGCAAATGCTGGCGTAAATGCTGGCGCAAAATCAATCAGCTCCCTTTTTTGCTGATCCGAATGCGGGAGGCTTAGCAGGCATTCTGTCGATTGCCAATTTGGGGATGTCCAGGTTCAGGGCATTGGCTGTGATCCTGGTATCGGTGATATTTTTGGAGCCAATTTCTGGAACTGCCATGCTCGTTGAATTCTGTGATATTGAATTTTCCAATGTAGTGTTTTCTGTTGAAATGTTTCCCGATGTAGCATTTATTGATGTGGCGTTTATTGGTATGATATTTCCTAATGTGATATTTCCCGCGATATTATCGGCCATTAGTTTTACGAGCCATACTTTCTCTGCTCCTGATCCATTGGAGCCTGTTATTCCGGCAAGTGCATATCCGCCATCTCTGCTCTCTACGATAGCCGTGCCAATATCATCCTGTGGACCGCCAAGAGGCAGCGTCCACTGTTCTTTCCCTGCAGAGTCTGTCTTTATCAGCAGGGCATCTTTTCCATTGCCCGGAGTATCTGTGCTGCCGGCAATGATGAATCCTCCCTCATGTGTTCTCTGCAAAGAGATGCCTGTGCTGTCCTTGCCGTAAGTTCTCTCCCATTTCTTCTTTCCCTGAAGATCAGTCTTTAGCAGGAATGCCTTTTTGCCGCCGGCAACTTCTGTTCGTCCAGTCAGCGCATATCCGTCCTCAAGACAGACCACCTGGAAGCATACATCATCCTTCTGTCCGCCGTATGTCTTATTCCACTGCTCCCTGCCGCTCGAATCAACCTTCAGCAGCCAGATATCATCATCTCCCTGGCTGAAGGAGGCTGCTCTCCCTGCGACGATATATCCTCCATCCAGTGCACGGGCGACGGACATGCCCACGTCATCCTTAGATCCGCCGAATGCCTTCTGCCATTGCTCTATTCCAAGAGGATCTGTCTTTATCAGCCATAGGTCCTTTCCGCCTGAGCCATAGGACCTTGTATAGCCAGTGAGGATATAACCAGCATCAGTTTCATCGTAGCCAGCATCAGTTTCATCGACGCACCAGCCGCCATCGCCCGATGAGGATACAAAGCCTCCGAAGGTGCGATCCCACTCTTTGTTGCCGCTCGAATCGGTCTTGAGCAGCCATAGGCGTTCCTCGCCTATTCCGTATGATCCGGTGCTGCCAGTGACAATATAGCCTCCATCCCTGGTTTGTCTGACAAAATATCCCACATCCTCATCAGTTCCTCCAAATACCCTGTTCCACTGCTCCTTTCCGCTCGAATCGGTTTTGACCAACAGGAGGTCGCCACGCTCTCCCAAACCGCAGGTATAGCCTGCAATTATATAGCCGCCATCATTGGTCTCCTGAAGCGACCAGGCTCCTTCCCCGTAAGTTCCCCCAAAGGTTCTGTTCCAGCTATATTGGACCCCCGATGCGGGGACTATAAAAAGAATTATGAGAGCAGCCAGAAAACAGTATAGCTTCGGCAGATAACTCTTCATCTTTCGATCCTCATTCTGAGAACTTCACTGTCTTATCGACATCAAAGCTGCCGCTCAGGAACATCTGCGATTTGATATCGCTCTGGCCCATGACGTGCTTTTTCGCCTGTATTCCATAAAATCCTTTTATTGCGCCCTTACTGCTTGCGCCCAGCCCCTGAGATGATACTGCTCCGCTATCCGAAATTGCTGAGCCGCCAGTAGTCGCTTCACCGCCCGATCCAGTTAGCTCTGCAGAGCTGTTCAGCGCAGATGAATTATATGGATTATTTGATGTGGCATTGATTGATAGGTTAACTGCAGATGAATTCGTGGAAGGTCCGTCCGCCTTTTGGTTCACTGTATTTTTATCGGGTTGGCCGTATGGAGCCGATGATGCAATGTTATGTAGCGATTCCGCAATTTTCATTTCCATACTCAACGCAACCGGATCGGATGCCAGAGAATGACCTTTGAAGTCAAAGGCAGTTGAGGATACCAACTGTATTACAACAACCGCTGTCATAAGAATGAACAGGGCTGCAACAATTAATTTCATTTAGTTCCCCTCATTCATTGCTGAAGGATATTCTATATATCAATACAATTTTAAGTTTTCTACCAGTTCAGTTTCGGCCCATGGATAGGCTTTATCTTGTCCTGGCGCGAGAATATGGCATGTGTACCTGGACTATTTTCCCTATGAATCTCTGAGACCCTACCAGGATAGAATGCTTGATGCCGTTTACGACTGTGTCAGCGCTGGCGATCATGGCGTTCTAATGATAGATGCTCCGACTGGAACCGGCAAGACAAGCTGCATCAGCGCTGTACTTGCTGCGGCCCCAGGAAAGATTATGGTAGCCGTGAGGACAGTATCTCAAATCGGTATTTATATCGATGAAATCAATAAAATCTGGTCCAGAACACGACATCATCCTGAGATCTCCTACATGGTCGGCAAGCAGAAGATGTGCCCAATCGAGGGGGAATTCAGGGAGGAGAGCGTATATTCCGGATGCTCTCGCCTAAGGGAGTGGACAAAGAATTACGTTTCATCCAGGATAAACAAATTCGA
Organism: Methanotrichaceae archaeon; assembly: GCA_041946675.1. Classification (GTDB taxonomy): domain Archaea; phylum Halobacteriota; class Methanosarcinia; order Methanotrichales; family Methanotrichaceae; genus CAWBKV01. The sequence goes on from JBHGAU010000017.1 coordinate 42,204, forward strand.
GGCCGAAGCATATGATCCAACGAGAGACAGCATACCAGAGGAGGAGCCCGGCTACAGGACCTTCTGTCCCTATTATCTGAAGAGCCGCGAAGCTTTTGAGCTCAATGGAAAGGTACATTTTCGCCGTTCCGGACTCACACTGGAAATCATTGACAAAATGAAGGATAAGGTCACACCTCCATCAGAGCTTGCCGATGCCTGTCAGGGAGTCTGCCCCTATGAGGTCATGAGCCTTTACGCCAAAAATAGCGATATTGTAATTGTTAACTACTCCCATATATTCAGCCCCGACTTCCAGGATATTATCTTCCAGTGGCTGGAGATAGAACGCGACAATGTTACGCTGATCGTGGATGAGGCACATAACCTCGGTGATATGATCAGGGCGATGAGCGCTCGAACACTGACGACTCACATGATCGACCTGGCAGAACGCGAAGTTGACAAGTTTGAGGGAACATTGGGCCAGGCCAGGCTTGAGGAGACAAAGGCTGAATCATCCTGGAGGCGCGAGGGCATAAAAGTCATCCGAACCCTTCTGCCGAGGCTGAGGAAGTTCCTTTCGAGCCGCCAGGCCAGGATGCAAGAAGGAGAGGCACTTTTAGACGCAGACCTTTTCAGAACTTTTCTTTATGATGGGATCAAAGATATCGATGAGGCGCTGTCCTACTTTTCGGATGTAGCTGTGGCAGTAGCCGAGCTGAACCTGTCCGAAGGCGATCATGAGAACCTTCAGGGGGATATCCAGCCAAATCTAGCACTTGTGCTTCTTTTTTTAAGAGACATTGAGCAGGCTGAGACGGATGAATCCTATCAGAGAAAGATCGTAGTGAATGTCAGCGGCGGCAGGAAATGGGCCAGGCTTGAGGTGAATAGAATAGATCCGGCATCAACGATCAGACGAATAGTCGATAACATAAATGCCACAGTCATGCTGAGCGGTACCTTTTCGCCTCTGGATGCCTATGAGCTCTACTGCCTTGGCGAGGAGAACAGAGCTACGAAGCTCAGCCTGCCCAATCCTTTTCCCAGAGAGAACAGACTTCTAATAGCATCGGAAAAGGCGACGACTCAGCTTGAGTCCCGAGAGGATGCAGACAACAAACGCGAGATATCGGAGCATATTCAATCGCTGATAGAATGTGTGCCGGGAAATGTGGCTGTTTTCTTCACATCCTATCCGATGATGAATAATTATAGAAATATCTGTCTCCCGTCTGCAAAGAAGGCGGGAAAAGAGCTATGCATTGAGCCTAGAGGCTCTGAAGGAGTGACAGAACTTCTGGAGAGGTTCTTCCGCCTTGGAAGCCGGGGAGGGGGTGTTCTCATGGGCGTCTGCGGAGGAAAGCTTGCGGAGGGCATTGATTACAAAGGGGAGGCACTGAACGGCGTTGCAGTTATCGGCCTGCCGCTGGCCGTTTACGATGATATCCAAAAAGAAGTCAATGCCTATTATGTCAGAAAGTACGGGAAGATTAATGGGATGCTTATCGCCTACACCCTTCCAGCGATTAACAGAGCTCTGCAGGCCGCAGGCCGAGTAATCCGCGCGGAGTCAGAACGCGGGGTTCTCCTATTCTGTGATCGAAGATTCTCGGGCGAAGGCCTCGGCAGTGTGAATCAGTTCCTGCCCATATGGGTTCGAGAGGAGCTGGCAGTAGTAACTGCAGCTGAAGGCCGAAAGATCATTGAGAATAAGATAAAGGATTGGGGTGCAGTTGTACCTGCCGTACATAATGAAAAGGTAAAAATGTCAGAGAAGCAGTCCGAAAAGAGAACTAAGCGCTCTAAATCTAAAGGCATGAGAGAAGATCTTAAGATGCTGGCACAAAAGCTCGGTGTAGAGCGCACGGTAACCAAGCAGCTGAAGGGCTCCGGAAGATGAATCGTCGAGCGCTGAGATATGCCCTGAACAGTTAACGGTAACTTCTGCGGTGCAATCGAACGATAAATAGAGTCACCTGATGGTCTCAGGTGACTCCTTGCGAGGTTTCATACCGGTTACTGTATCAATAGCCCCTTTATGCAATCGGCTTATCCTCGCCCTACTCGATAAAATCACCAGTTTGCGTTCCAAGTTCCGCTCCATGCCCTTCCATTCCAAGTCCATGTGACTTTGCCGTTCTCGATTTTATTTCCATTGAGTTTGCCTTCGTAGCGTGCCGATAAACCCCTGGAACTCCCCTCTGAATCGTAACGAGTAACGACTACGCCGGAATCTCCCCAATTCGCTATAGTCAATGTTGCCGAAGCGCCATTATCCCATTTGGCCATATATTGGTTTCCTTGGAGAGTCCATGTGCCGCATATTTCAGAGCCGCCATTCTCGCACTCCCTCATGCTCTTAGGCAATACACTTGATATCTTATTATTGGGGCAAGGTCCTGCAAGAAATCCGCCATCTGAGACTGGTGGATTGGAATATAGGATATAACTATCAAAATCGCCTCTTCCTACAACCCATAAAGCGCAAGGCTCCGACCCATACTTATCGGTGCAATCCTTATCACATACTCGGCGGCATGTCATCGGCGAAAGATCAAAGGCACAATCATCGTAGCATTTATCATGAACCCGACATCCCTCCGCGCTGCCGCATTCAATTATGCCAGTATACTTCCAATATTCATGGAATTTTCCCGATTTATCCTCAACACAAATTTTTAAGTCTGGCTGTGATATACATGTGGATGGGCAATCCGACCCACATGCACCACGGCATTTTGAACTGCTTGCGATGTGTGGATCAATCGGCAAAGGAATCTTTTGACCATTCCCATCCGGAGGGCTTGTTGAACCATCGCTCTCTGATTTAACAGTCTGTGAAACGGGCACAGGCGCATCATCTGCAAGAACATTCATACTTAATCCAGAAAAAACGAGGCAGACCAATATTGAAGAAAATGGTATGAGCCTTTTATGGAGAATCATCTCACATACCCCTTTTTAACAGGCACATATTTCATAGATATCCCTTAACAACTGCTTATTAGCATAGCAAAAGATAAAGTTTTTGGCGCAATTTTAGGAAGAAATCAGGGCTAATCCCCGCCATTTCAATGGCGGGATACAGCCCGTAC
>JBHGAU010000018.1:0-43559 GCA_041946675.1 Methanotrichaceae archaeon
AACATCTGTTGGCCTAAACATCTGTTGGCCTAAACATCTGTTGGCCTAAACATCTGTTGAGGTTACAGCAATTAACCGATAAGCATAAAGTGCTATATCACGAAAAGGAGGGAGGCAAAAGTCCAGATGTAGGAGTCAGATTAAAGAGGTGTATCGACTTTTGCCATATAATATATACGCGAATCGCCGATATATAAAGTTAGCGCCTATTAGAAGATCGATATCTAGCGACGACGATAAGCAATATAAGAGATGAAGATAATCGAGTAACGGGCGGACCAATGCCGATCCACAGCATCCCTCCCCTCAGAGGGGCCAGTTCACCGAAGTGTTGGCCGGTCCTCCCGCCCAAAGCCTCGATTTAAAGCCTTGGCCTGGTGCAACACAGCACTGGAATTTCGCACAGTGTCCGTTTCACGGGAATTCGAGCACCATAAGGATGCTGAATCTGCGCTTGCCCTTGCCTCAGCTTGTGCCGCGCCCGCACAAATACGCGATCTCAGGGACATGAAGCTCAAATGAAGGCGTGCTACGCCAGTTAAGGCATGCACATCTTTGACCATTAGGTCTCGGCTTTCCCTGATATTTCACCGAAATGCAAATCCGCCTCGCAAGCGTTGCACCTCTAAGACTACTGTATATTCCTCGGCCGATCTGCGAGAGATCTGCCTATCGAATTCCCCAGTCTTAAGAGCACAGCCGGTGAATTGACCTCGCCGAACAATGCAAGACGCGGCAAAATATATGTTTATTAGTTATGGATACAAATAGTTTTTGGTTAGGTCGCGGAAAAAGAGAGCCTTTGCTTGAAGGATAATGATATAGAAAATGTAAAAAAGAAAAGCTGCGGCACATCCCAGCTTTTAATTTTAATTTTCAAACTGCTGAATGGACCCGCGGGACTTAAGAAAATTCGCGAAATCTCGATTACTCCAGCTTCTCTACGCCTACCTTCTTGACCTTCGGCTTCCAGATCTTATCCGGCATCCAGGCTGGGGCATTGGCCGGTTTCTTCACCTGCATACGCTCTCCCTGGAATACATGCACCTTCTTCGTGCCTCGCTCTCGGAGCCTGATATCCGTAACGCCTCTATTAGCTGCTTTTAGGGCTGCCTGCCTGGGCGATGTTCCAGTGAAGACTCCATTCTCATTGCCCTTTTTATCCCTAAGGGCGAAGTTTCTTGATTTCTTCTCTTCTTTTTCGGCTATGATGGTTCCTCCAAAACATTGATAGGTGCCTTAGAGAGCTTATGTAATATTAATTTAATCCAGAAATAGGTGATATGGAGAGTTAGCAATTACTCATAAATAAAGACTGCTAGGCAGTGTACAGCAATATATGGCCATTAGTGATGAACATCAGATAGGATTGCGGCGCGAAGGCTTATAAGAATCCATAGATAGTTTTGGGCTATAGCCTCAGGATAACTGAAGTCGGTACAAAAAGATTGATGAGGAAAACTGAGTTCTATACGATCTTTCTAAGGAGATGTATGCCCTTCGCAGATTATTCATCAATGATTATTAGAATATATAGTTTCACTTATAGGAGGGAGGCAAAAGCCTTTAAAAGTGGGAACGAAACTTATTTCGACTTTTGCCATATACTATATACGACAATAGTCGGATATATAGATTTCGATCTAGATCGAAGGCCGCCATTAATTTCAGAAAAGGTGGAGCTGTGAGCCTGGCCAGCCCTCAGGCCCCATCACCCCGGTTTTACCTCCTTTATCTGACTGGCGTTCTTGACGGCACAAGATTTGCGGCTCTAGTAATAAGGCTTACCAGTCGAAAGAGATTTCTGCCTTAGATACCGGCTTACAAGGAGATTATTTTTACTTCATGAGAAAAACCGCGGCTAAAATCGGCAGGCTCTTCTATTGTTACCACCTACTAATAATACGGAAAGGCGATTAGAATAGATTCCCTTTATCCTTCTGTCTAATATCTGTATTGAAACTAGGAATAATCGTCTATATGGTTCAATAATACCATAGTAGTTTTCATGGTGAGGACTATGGGATATCTGGGCCTGGCCCTAATTGCAGGCTTAATGATTCTATCTTTAAGCGCTGCCTCTGCAGCCAGCGATGATATCTCGAACCTTAAAAAGCTCATCTCAGCCAATAACGATCCCAAGATGAGCACCCAGGATCTAGCGTTCTTCCTTGCCACTCATAATTACGATGTCAGGCCGCGGGAGGGTTATGTGGAGCTCAGGCTTGATGGCCAGGTCTACAGACTCACTCCCAACGGCGATAAGCCGGAGCTCTGCGATATGAAATTACAGCCCTTAGAGGAGTAGGATAGATATGTCCAACAAGAGAAATCCAAACGCGGTTACGGCCCAGATCCTAGAGATATGCTCGGATGGCGCAGGCAAGACTAGGATCATATATCAGGCCAATCTGAACTCCGCAACAGGGACTCAATACCTGGATAATCTGATGAAAAATGGACTGATCGAGGCTATTCCCGACGGTTCAAGGTTCATTTACAAGACAACACCGAAGGGAAGGGAGCTACAGGAGAAGCTGAAGCAATTTAAAAGCTTGATGGACCATCTGTATTCAGACGTATGATTTGATATGAAGTCATGACTGATTTCGCGGTGAATATTCAATACCAATTTTAGACATAAACTTCGAAAATGAATTTTTGGCATATGATGTCTCTGCCAAAAATTGTATCTGCATGAGATTTAAAATGGAACATAAAGAATGTACGCTGTACACAGGCTCAAAATGACAGATGCTAGTACGGCCCCATGAGCAACTGAAAATCTAGAGAATAAAATTATAAAATATATGATTTCAATAATTCTATATTATACTCAGCCCGACCTAATCACATGTTTAAACATGGTTATATTGAGGTTAGTACATCTTTATATTGGAGATTTTCCATTGCTGATTTTGCCCCTGTTTAGTAGAATGGTCAATGATGAGAGAACAAATAGAGCTGTTCGTGCTTCAGATAGATATCAATCGGGTACGCAGATTCCAGGCAATTAATGGTAGCCGAAGAGAACTTAAAAATATAGAGACATATTCTCAGCATATCTCTCAGACCCGGGGAGAAGGGATTTAAGCCTGGTATCGCCTAGACAGAGATTTTCCTAATTGATTCCAACTTTACTTTCACTCCGCACTCATGCCCCTATCTTTAATCCTGGAAGTTATCCTTCTTTTAGCATGGACTTCGAGCTACACCCCACAATCGCCCTTCGATCTGGGCCCTTTAACGCTCTACTAGCTCCAACGGGGATATTCATACATGCCCTTAATGATGAGGGGCCGAGGGCTGAGGCAAAGATTGCTGCAAAGGCCAGTCCGAGGGCGCAGAAGAGCCAGATAGCACTGGAGGTATTCTCATGATACTGTGGCATAGGCGTGAGGCCGGGCCCATTTCCATAGAGCCCAAAAAGAAAGTCAACACCAGATTGCTGGAGCTTCAGGCAGCAAAAGAGATCCTTGCAGAGATTTTCCACGCGAGGCCCGAGGATATTGAGGACATGATCAAGAGCAGGCTTGAGGAAAGGAGCTGGGCTGTGGAACAAATGCATTCGAACGATGACGGCCTATGGCCTGCTGCCTTCTGCCTGGGCGAATAATTATGGACAGGAGGAGAGATGAATCGACGGGAAAGCCTTTTATCGCTTTATGACAATCAATGCTTGGAGGGTTAGAATATGAGAATTGCACTCACATCAGTTGCATTGCTGGTATCTTGCCTTTTAATGGCGGATTGTTATGCCCAGTTTCCATTTTCTTCTCAATATGTGGGCGGGGATTTCGGCCGGAATTGGCTGAACAACTTCCATGCCTATAATCCCCAGCCAACAGGGCCTAATCTTCAGAATGATCTCTGGTCATGGGGAAGAGCACCAAAGGGGAGCATAATTGTGAATGGAAAGCTGGTACCCGATCCATATTATATCTGGAAATCGCTCAACTATACAAACGGCTGGGTAGGATTCGCTTACACAGACCCCTATACAGGGAACTATGTCTATGCATACAGAGATCCCTACACAGGATGGATGCGCTACTTTTACGTAGATCCTGTCACCAAGAGGCCTGTCTATACTTATCCATATAGCGGAGTTCCAGTCTACGGCAGCGGCTATCCTATATTGATATAATGGCTGGTAGAGCGGCATTATGCCGCCAATATTCAATTAGCATATAACTGCCAGAATCAGTATATACTTTGTCGTATTTCCTTAATACAGATGTTGGAGGAGAAGCGCAGACTGGCTATCATCGCAGAGTTAATCAGGGATCACATCTCCATAAGCGATATAGATCAGTATTGCACTGAGACCGGCGTCCTTAAGGATGATTTTATAGAAATAATGCCGCGAGATTTTGAGGGCCAGATCTTCGCAATAGACGGGTCGAATATACGCGTCTGCGATTGGTCTGTTGCGAGCTTGAATAAGATCTGTGCAGGCTATGCCGTTTACAAAGGCAGAGAGTGGCAGAGGACTATAATTACCTACGATGACATTTTTCTGGCCGATAAAGAGAATTATGCCAGTCAGTTCGAGCGCGATCTGAAAAGCTTCTTCGGACTAAAGAATATCGCTTTGAAGGAGATTGATCTGGATAGACTTACCACCTATTTCAGGGAGCTTCAAGAGTACATTGCCCTGAAAGATGCGATCTCTTCTGCTCACCCAGGAGATCTGATACTCTATGATGGCGGCTTTGACATCTACGAGCCGCTCAGGAGCATCCTGAAAGGGATTATCAGAGAGGCGAACGAGAAAGGCATCGATCTCCTGGGTGTAAGCAAGTCCAGCGCCATATCATGGGGCGAAGGGGTCTCACGGCCCTTTGTTCAGCATACCAGCCATGCAGGAAGCATTTTCTTACCCGGCATGCCCTGGTACATCTCACTGAAGGATAAAAATGTGAAGCCTTTGCCAAAATGGGATGGAATGACATGCATTGTGAGATTCGAGGGCCGTTCAGGACGAGCCTTTAGGGTAGATGTGCCTGCATATTTAACGGATCATATCGGCTCAACCTTAGGATCTCTGATTGGACATTCCTGCTCTGCAGAATGCCTTGGATATCCTCATTCTCTCTTCAGAGCTCATCGGGATATAAGGATAAGACATCAAGAAGGATCGCTACTACAGCTAGAGCTAATGGATATGCTCAGCGGGATGGGCCTGAGCGATTCACAGATCAGAATACTGATGCAGGACTATCACGAGGTTATGGAGATTTGAGTTCGAAATGTAGCTGAGGAGGGAATTAAATCTGTCAGAAAGCATAAACAATTTGCCTAAAAGGAAGGTAATAGAGAGAGGGGATACAAGCTACAGGATCATCTCCAAGAGCGTTACAGAATACCACTTCACCGTGCCCTTCGACCTGCCGGATACAGAACGCGTTGAGGTGGGGCAGATTTTTTCAGTTAAGGACTATGATGATGCCAATAACAGGAGATTGATCTTCCTTGCCCGCGTCCTGGATATCCAGCATGCCTCAAACTATGACGGAAACTGGGATACAACAGTTAAAGGCACGCGGTTCTTCGACCAGGATCAGATCTTCAACCGAGTCATTGCAGAGCCATTGGGCTGCGTTCAGAACGGAGGGTTTAGAAAATCACGTACCATTCCAACGAAGTTCTCCAAAGTCTCCAGAGCTGAAAAAGACGAGTTCAAGTTTTTGAAGCAGATCATGGGAGATATCCAGATCGGCTATCTTAGAAACGGCTCACGCGTGGTGGAGGAGATTCCGGTAGCCATTCACAGCGATGCAATGGATCATCATATGGGAGTCTTTGCCACCACCGGCATGGGGAAATCAAATTTCATGAAGGTCTTTGCTGCTTCGTGTATGAAGCTTGCGAGCTGCGGCGAGTCCAAATTCGGTCTCTTGATAGTAGATCCTCACGGCGAATATCTGAAGGGCAAGGGTCTGGTGAAGGGTCTTATGCATCTCAAGAAGTATGCTGACGGCCTCGCTTGCTATTCGACAGATAGAGAGAATGCATCGGATCCAGGTGTCGAGGATCTTGCTATCTCCGCTGAAGAAGTGCAGCCGGATGATGTAAGCCTGCTCTATGAGTGGTCGGCGCCGCAAAGAGATGCACTGGATGCCATCTCCAGGATCTTCGATTCGAACAGCTGGCTCACGGATATTCAGAAAGCAGACGGCCTGGAAAGGATGATGCAGGAAGGCTTCAGAGATACCACCGTTAAAGTCCTTGTTCGAAGGATAAAAAACGTCCTGGAGAGAAATAAGTATATCCAGAAGAGGTCCAGCCTGCCGAATATCCTTGCCAATCTGCAGGACGGCAAGGTTGTCCTCGTGGATATACCGAGGATGAGCGATCGTGCAGAGCTGTTTTTGCTCTCTGTCCTCTCTCGCTACATTTTGGATGCTTACAAAGAGGATGGAAAGCCGGAAAGGAAAAACTGCCTCATCACAATTGAGGAGGCGCAAAGAGTCCTGGGGTCTGGCAGCAACACATCTCGCTTCGAGACCATCGCCCGCGAAGGCAGGAAGTTCGGAGTGGGCTTATGCGCCATAACTCAGCAGCCCAAGCTTATAGATAAGCAGCTCCTTTCACAGTTCAACACTCTTGTGGTTATGGGCCTCGGAGACAGGAATGACCGCCTGCAACTGGAGGAGTCTGCCAAACAGGATCTGAGTTCACTGGATATAGAGATCCAGACACTTGAGCCGGGAGAAGCAGTCATCAGCACCCTGAAAATACCTTTCCCTGTTCCCGCAAGAATCCACAGATATGAGGACTATCTGCATAGATTGGAGAAAGAGGACTGGTCCGGCGGGAGTCTTATAAGCAGGGGAAGATTCAAACCGGTATTAGAATAGAAAGCCAATGTTAGAATAGAAAGCCGGTATTAGGATTAAAAGCCAATGTTAGAATAGAGGTGCCCCCTTGAAGATAATCCACATGGCCGATTCCCATTTAGGCTTCTCCGCTTACAGCCGTGTCGATAGAAACGGGAGAAACCTGGTGGAAGAGATGTTTTATACAGGCTTCGAGCAGGCAGTGGATAAGATAATAGAGCTGAAGCCTGATGCAGTGGTTCATGCAGGGGATGTCTTCCACCATGTCAGGCCCAGAATCAGGCCGCTCTATATCTTCAAAAAGGGCCTGGAAAAGCTCGAAGAAGCAGGCATTCCGATAATAATTATCAGCGGCAACCATGATGCTCCCAAAGGCTATGCAGGCACCAGCCCATTTGTTATTTATGAAGGTACTAAGGGAGTCAACATCGCTCGAAAATATCAATATGAGCGATTTGAGATCGGGGATCACTTCTTTCACTGCATCCCGTTTTGTTTGGATCCTCAGGAGTACATGGAGGAGTTCGGCAGGATCGAAATGTCAGGCAGGGATGTGCTTGTCATGCACGGCCTGATAGAATCATTAAGCAACAAGAAGCTAAGGACTGTAGGCGAGCATGAGCTCAAGGATAGCCTGCTCAAGAGAGATTTTGATTATATTGCTTTGGGGCATTACCATGCCCAGGCTAGGATCGCCGAAAATGCCTGGTACAGCGGCTCAATAGAGTACTTCAACTTCGGCGAGGCTGCTGATGATAAGGGCATGCTTCTGGTCGACCTGGAGAAGGGCGAGGCCGAGCCGGTGTGCATAAGGCCGAAGTATATGATCGATTATCCGGCTGTGGATTGCTCGGGACTGTCCTCCGAGGAGATCGCTGAGGAGCTGATGAGCATCTGCGGAGATGGAGCGATTGAGGGAAAGATTGCACGCATCAACCTCATAAACGTGAATAAGGTCGCTTACAGGAATATCAGCCAAATCAGGCTCAACAAGGTTAGCGCATCTGCAATTTACCTCAAGATAAAGGTTGAGTATGCCGATGAAAAGGAGTGCCACAGCGAGCCTGTGGATTCTCTCAATCTGCATAAGGAGTTTATAAGGTTCCTTGAAGATGAGGCCGTACGAAATGCAATTCCTGGAATGATAAAGGATGATGTCACCATTTACGGAACTGCTCTAATAAAGAAGGTCACAGCTGCACACAACACAGAGGTGCTGAATGCACCTGAATAGGCTGGTTCTGCGCAACTTCAAGAAGTACCGGCGTGCCGAGATAAGCTTTCAGGACGGCCTCACTGGAATTACCGGCATGAACGGTGCCGGAAAGAGCACCATCGTTGAGGCCATGGCTTGGGCTCTTTACGGCAGCAAAGCATCTGCAATCAAGAGGGATCTCATAAAAAATTCCAATGCTAAAGATACTGATTCAGTCGAGGTCTCCCTCAGCCTTAGCCATGGAAAGCAGGAGATCACCATCCTGCGGGCAATGAAAGGAAAAAGCCTGTCCGCGGAGGCTGCTATCGATCTGGATGGCCATAGGGTAGCCATGGGATCAAGAGATGTAGACCTAAAACTGGAGGAGATTTTAAAGATCAGCTACCAGGATTTCATGAGGACGTTTTATGCGCGCCAGAAGGACCTCGACAACCTTCTGAAGGAAGGAGGCACAGGCAAGAGGGAGTACCTGCTGAAGCTTCTGGGTCTGGACGATGTAAGAGAGAGATCAATGGAGCTGATGAAGTCAGATCTGCGTAAGCTCGAAGACCATTCCAACAGGCTCAGAGGCGCCCTTGCAGAGCTTGGCAATATTGATGCTAGGATTGAGGATACATCGAAAAGAATCGCCTCTGCAAAGGCAGAGTTATCCGATTTAAAGAAGATTGAGACAAATCTCGCTTTGGAGGCCGAGAAGAGAAAGCATGAGCTGGATGAGCAAATAGAGAAACAGCGAGCCCATGTTCTTCTGGATCAGAAGATATCGGACACAGAATCAAAGGCATCAGAAAAGGAGAAAGCGATCACATCCGATGAGGCCAGGATAGATGAGATCGATCGCGCGAAAGAAACCCTTGCAGATCTGGAGCCTGATTTGAAGAGGCTTGAGTTCGTTAAGGCCAGGCTTGGGGAGATCGAGCCGAAGCGAAAGAAGTACGACGGCCTTCAAAAGACGATGATCATAGCCCGAACTGAACTTGATTTGGCCGGAAGATCCCTTGCAGAGCAGGAGAAGCTGCTTGAGTCACTCAAGCAGGATAGATCTGCTCTGGAAAATATCAAGCCAATGGAGGCCGAATACCAGAAGATTATAGCAAGCTGTGAGCGGCTTGAAGCATTAAGGGACAGATACACGGAGCTTCAAGCGATGCTAAACGGAGAGAAAATAAGGCTTGAATCCATCCAGGCAAATGCCGCCCGGGCTGATGAGACTGTCAGGAATATCTTGCTTGCAAAAGGCCGCATCGAGAAGATCCAACCCTTAAAGGAGAAATGTGAGCAATTGCAGAAGGAGTTTATACACGCTTTGCGCCAGAAGGATCTGCAGAAGGAGCTAGATTCCCTAAATGTCCAGAAGTCAAACCTGGAGGCCCGTATTCAAAAGCTGGAAAACCAAATTACCTCTGCGAAAAAGGATCTCGCATTTCTGGGTGATCTTGCGCTAAGAGATGCCGAGCTTAAAAGGCAGGACGTTGAGCTCGACCGATTGGGAATGGATCTGAACAACGAGCTTGCAGATCTGAAAGGCAAACTGGCAATCGTGGAGGCCCAGAGGATTGATGCCTCGAAAACCCTTGCAAAGGTGAAATCCCTTGGAAAGGAGAGCAACTGCCCGACCTGTGAAAGGCCGATTGGAGAGCAATATTTCAAGCTTGTCCAGAAGTACGAGCTTCTCTGCAGGAGTGCCAATGAGCATGCCGCTCTGCTGAAGAAGAGGATGCAACTGCAGATAGAGAAGATCAACGGCGTGTCCTCCGCCAGAAGCAAGCTTAAGATTGCTTTTGATGATCTGAATGCTAAAAGGAGCAGGCGTGCAGAGCTTTTTGCGGGCATGAGAAGTCTTGAATCACAGATTAGCGAAGCTAAATCTGAATTGAAAGAGATTTTAGTGGCGGCTGCCAAGCTTGGCGATGTAAGCTTTGATCCCAAGCAATTTGATGAGCTTCAAAAATCGATCGAAGATCTCATTCCTTATGTTGAGGAGCATAGAAGCCTCGCATTTAGACTTGTTGAACTTCCAAAGAGGGAGATGGAGCTTGGGGTTATCAGGAATGAGGAGAGAGATGTTCTCAAGAAGCTCGAAGAGATCGGCAAAACAATCGAGGAGCTCGGATATGTGGAATCCGATTATCTATCTCAGAAGAAGCGCCTTCTCGATCTGGCACAGATCCATAACAAGTTTGAGCTTCTTGCAAGGAGAGTGCAGGAGATCCCTCGAGCTGAAGAAAAGGTCAACGGCATGAAATCTGATCTCAAAAAGCTTGAGAACACGATCAAGAGCATCCAGGGATCAATTGAAGATCTGGGCTTCGACCCTGCTGAGTACGATAGCCTCTCGCATGAGAGCAGAACGCTCGCAAAGGCAGAAGAGACGGCACAGCAGATCAGGCTCAAGATTGCTTCCGAGGAGGAGCTCAGGGAGAGGCTGGCTGATGCCATGGAAGACCTAACCAGGCTGAAATCCGAGCTAAGCGAGATAAAAAAGCAGATTTTCTCACTGGGCTATAGCAGCGAGCTTCACCAGGCTGTAAAAAAGGCTTTAGATGATGTGCAAGCAAGTCTTGAAGCAGCGAGAAAGGAGACATCGAACAGCGAAATCCGCCTCAGGGTACTCGAGAGCGATCTGCAGAGGCTGGAAGGAGATGCCGGACGGAAGAAGGTATACGAGAAAGAGCTGGCAGAGACCGGCAAAAAGCTGCAAGTGGTCGATGTCACGAAAAGCGTGGTCAACAGTTTCATGGATCATATTTTGATCAGGATCAGGGATGATATAGCCTATACAGCAGGCCTGATCCTGGAGGAAGTAAGCGGCAAGTACAGCCTGCTCAAGATCGATGACGATTTTAATATCCTTGTGGAGGACGGCGGAGAGTACTATCCGATCTCACGCTACTCCGGCGGAGAAGTTGATATGATTGCAGTCTCTGTGCGGGTGGCCATAAGCGAGTATCTGATGCGATTCAGCCCTGAGGGAGAGAGCTATTCGTTCTTGATTCTAGACGAGATATTCGGCAGCCAGGATATGGAGCACAGGGAGAAGATGATCAATATGCTTCGGTCATTGCAGGAGAGGTTCCCGCAGATAATTGCCATCAGCCATATAAGCGATGTGCAGGGGCAGTTCGATAACACCATAAATGTTATTGAGGATGATCTCGGGAACAGCAGGGTTGAGATAAATTAGGATCTATTAGCTGGCCGTTATCATATTTATCATATAATACTATCATCGATTCTACTGGACTCTCCCTGTAAGAGCAATCCATTCCAATACTATCTCTACGTTATTCTTGAACACAACATCTCCAGTTCATTAAAAGAACCAAGGGAAAAGCATTGATTAAAATAGATCAAAGATGTTGTATGATGGGATGAGAACACTGCGTTACAGAATTCAACTCATAAAAGAGGATGACGGGAGCTATACGGTGATAATCCCAGCCCTGCCTGGCTGTCTGACCTCTGGCGAAACTGTAGAGGAGGCCATCGAGATGGCAAAGGAGGCTATTGAGGGCTATATCCAAAGCCTGGTTGCCAGAGGTTTGGAGATTCCCATGGAAGAAGACAGGATAGAGGCCACTGTGACTGTTGAAGCCAATGCCTAAATTACCTGTTATACCTCCGGAAAAACTGTCCAAAGCCCTAGAGGAGAAGGGTTTTGTGCTGGACAGGATTAATGGAAGCCATCACATATACATTCACCCTGAAACTAATGTAACTATCGTAATTCCATTTCATAAAAAAGAGATGAAGAAAGGCCTGCTCCTTGAAGCTATGAAGCAGGCAGGAATTACAAAAGAAGAATTAATAGACTTTCTATAGTTACCCAAGAATATGCCTAAGCAATCCAGCCAACTTAAGCCCATCGAACCCGAGCTTCGGCAGCATCTTTGCCATAAGCACGCTCGGTCTATCGATATCTCCATGTTCCTCTATTGTCCTAATCAGGCCGGGCTTGCGTGCAAGATAGCAGATGACCTCATCCAGCTCTTTATCACTCATCCTATTCAGGAGCCGATTCGCTCTCATTCCCACATCAAGCTCTCTGCCTATCGCCGCACGCCACTGTTTATCGTACTCCTTGAGACGATCAGCCGAACAATCGCCCTCTAAAGCCGCTGCAGCAGCAACGCTTCCTGCAATTTTGGCACAGATCAAACCGGGATAAATTCCGCCTCCCGAAGTCGGCTTAACTTGTCCGGCAGCATCTCCTACAGCAAGAAAACCATTGGTTACCGTTGATGAAGGCGGACCCATGGGAAGGCCGCCCACATTTAGAGCTGTGGGCGATCCCAAAATTCTATTCTTAATTAGACCACTCTGCAGAAATGCTCTAAGAGACTCGCACCCGTTTTCCACAGTGCAGAGTCCGACCCTGGCAGATTTATGCCCTATTGGAATAACCCAGGCGAAGAGTCCGGGTATGCCAAGATGAACCTCAACCTTCTCAGGATCATCCACAACGAAAGGCAGCTCTGCCTGGGCTCCCGATAGAATCTTCCCGACAGGCAGAATACCAGCCTTGCGAGACAAAGATGCTCTGACACCTTCGGCCAAAATGATTGCTTTTGCTGCTATTTTCTCTCCGCTGCTGAGGACCAGAATGCTGCTATTGCCACCGCTATCCTTTGCCCATATCATATCTCTCACTTGAGAGATGAGCCTCAGATCGGCACCATTCCTTACGGCCTCCAATGCCAGAGATCTGTCAAAAAGCCTCCTGTCGACGATCCAGGCTTTGAATGAATCCGCCTTGAAGGATACCTTCGAACAGCCTGGAGAATATACCGTTGCTCCTTTCAAGCCCCCTTTGATAAAGTCACCAGGAGAAAGCTCCGAAGCCTCAAGGGCCTTTGTGCCCAGAAGCCCTGCACATTGCACAGGCCAGCCTATGCTCGCATGCTCCTCAAGAAGAGCTACATTTGCTCCGGCCTTGGCTGCATACTTTGCGGCCATTGAGCCTGCTGGGCCTGCACCGATGACTGCTATGTCGTATTTATCCATTTTGTAGAACCGTCAGAACCAGTTTTATGTGGGCTTTTTCTCCATGCGCTATTCACCATGCACTATAGCCGATTATATTTTGGTTTCCCTGGAAGCATCGATGTATTAGAGAAAGATTTCAGCATTTCGATTGCGCACTTTGCCTGAACAACGAGTCTATATGCCTTATGGCTATGCTTTCTGCCTTAAGAGCTCTATACTCCATATAGCTCAGCGCATAATGCTGCCCAAGCAACACAGGTATATACATCCTGTCACATATGAAAGAAAATGAAGGTTACATGCTGGTACAAGAACGGCAGCTTAGATATGCTTCGCTTGTTTTGCGTTCAGAATCAGGATAAACCAATATCAGTAAAGCTGACAAATAGATCCGAATTGATCGGTGGTGCCTTGCACGGCTATTGTCTCTACCCAACTGATACGGCACATCTTTTTCTTCTCCTAACAGATGTGGTTGAACATCCAGCGTACTATGGTATTGAGGGCATCGAGAGTCTGCATATCGGATAAAGGAAAATAATATCTTAATATCTTGGGCAGATAGCTCGAAGCCTGAAGACATGTTCTTTTTAGGTTACAGCATCTATGCACTTAGCCTGCTATCTGCGAAAATAGATGTTCCGTTGATGATCATGAGCGATATTATTGCAGGTAATTATGGAAAATAACTTAGATATGGCATTATCACGACGTAAAGAGCTTCTGGAGATTATTGCAGCTGCAGCTGATGAAATAGCAGAGATAGACCGCAGCTTCGGAGCCTCGGAGATCAGCTGCAATTCAAAGCTGGAGAAAGATCAATAATGTCGAAATCAATTTATATTCACATGGCAAATAAAAGTTATATGCTTCTTAAACAAATTGGTTGATTGGAAGATATCCAGATGTTTAGGTTAAGCCTTAGCATACTGATCCGTTAGCTACAATTGGCGGTAATAAGTATGCAAGTTGAGATGGAGTTTAGGTTTAGAATCTTTGCGCTCTTCAGCCACAAGGAAGTTGATATCCGTGACCGATGGTGAGAAAAAGCCTTTCTGGACTACGCTTACCGGAATTATGACAGGGATTGCAGCTTTGCTCACCGCTGTCGCCGGAATACTGATTTTCCTCAATCCACCATCGATAAACTCTTTTTCAGCCAGCCCTGACACTATTGCCCCAGGCGAGATTACTACATTAAGTTGGTCGGTCTCAGGAGCTAATATCGTAACCATAAATCCGGAGATAGGCAATGTGCCTTCTTCGGGATCAAGGCAGATCAGCCCCAGGAACAATACAACCTATATTCTGAATGCACGCAGCACATTCAGATCCAGCACTGCTATTACAGATGTGAAAATCGTGAATGAAACAAGTGCAGGCAGCATGGCATCGGACAATAAAACCAACAATCCGACCGGGGCTGAGAGCCCTGCTCCACCGACGCTCAATCCATCAACTCCTAACTCATCAACGCCCAGCAATAATGCCAGCCAACCTGCAGGTCCGGCGAATGAATCGCCTGGACCAGTATCGACTCCCAAAGCCAGTCCGGCCATTTTATACTTTACGGCTTCACCTGACACCATTCGAACCGGAGAGTCATCCGAGCTAAGCTGGAACGTATCAAGAGCCGAGGTAGTAAGAATAGATCAGGGAATCGGGCAAGTTGGCGCCTCCGGTTCTATTCCGGTCTCTCCTCTTGAGACTCGCACTTATACCCTGACAGCCCTCTCAGGATCGGGCAGAGACGAGGAGAAGGTTACAGTTACCGTCATTCCAAGTGCAGCTGCAACACCTGGAACGCCGCCGGGACAGCAAGGACAGACTCAATCAAATGCAACAAGCACTGCGCCATTGGGATCCGGACAGCAATCAAGACCGTCAGGGTCGACAGGAACAGGATCAACAGGGAACAATACCATCCAGCCAGCAAATGCCAGCCAAAATCAATCCGCTAAAGGGACAAACACTTCATTGCCTGCAAAGCCGCCAGCATCTGCCGGCAATTTAACATCCACAAGCCAGGTATTAATTCCATTTTCG
Source organism: Methanotrichaceae archaeon (assembly GCA_041946675.1). Lineage (GTDB taxonomy): Archaea > Halobacteriota > Methanosarcinia > Methanotrichales > Methanotrichaceae > CAWBKV01. The sequence continues at coordinate 15,091 of JBHGAU010000018.1, forward strand.
TTTACAGGCTGGGGGAATTATTATGGATTTCTTTCGCCCAACGGAACCTACTTCAGCGGCTATGGTAGCGGCTATCTTTATGAAGTGAGCGGAAGCAAGAGCCTCGAAAACAGCCTCATCAGCCGGGTAATATACGAACTGCCTAACGGATTCGGGACTAAGCTGGAAGTTGGGGCAGGTAGTACGCTAGCGCTGATGGAGGGATTTGAGCTGAATATCACTTCCATCCAACCGGCAGAAGGCAGCATTTATTTGAATCTGATAAAGGATGGCACAATAATAAACAGCAAGATGATTTCTCCATTCAAAAAGAATTCCACCATTGGCGATGGAACTTACTATTACTTGAGCAATATCGGCACGGCAAGAAATATTGTTATCCTGGCAGTGCATTTCAGGAATGACACATCGGGATTTAGCGAGAACAGGATAGCGATCGATGGTATCTGGCAGATATCGCAATCGCCGATAACATATAGAAATGTCTAGGATTAATGGGATCTGCTTAGAGAGATAAAATCATCTGAATTGGAGGATTCGTAGCTGAGCAAAGATACAGGCCCCAATATCACCGCCTTAATTAAATATCTGAATTCAAGGGGGAAGTATTTCAGAGTATCTGATCCAGACGGCGTAGTTAGGCTGGCCCGGCTTTTCTCCTTATCGGAAAAGGATGTAAAAGAGGTGCTTACCGTCCTTCATTTTATCCTAGTAATAAAAATACCGGTTAAAGCTTACTGGTGCAGAGAAGAGGTGCTGCCTCCTGCTCGTGAAGGCTGAAATGCCTTCTCTGCCAGGAAGCAAAACCAAGTTCGCACTTGCATCCCACACTTTATCAAATTTGTCCCTGCAATATCGGGAAGGTTTGCAGCTAATGCCTTGCGCTCTGTGCAAGATCTTCAGCCCATCGGAGGATCTCTTCCCAATCCCTGGTATCGATCAATCCGGGAGATGTTTCCTTAAAACCGGCTTCCTCGAACTGCTTGATAAGGGGGACCAGAGTTCGCCTGAAGATAAAGCCCATCTTGCTTTTATCCATGACGCCGCCGAATAAGCCAAGAGCAATAGGATGCAGGTTATACTTCATGGTCTCATCTTCTAAGTATTGCTTCTTGAATTTCTGCAAATCCTCTGTTCTGCCCTTGCGCTCATATAGCGATTTTACGGCTGAAGAAACAAAGATGGCAACCTTCTTTTGGGCCAGATCTTTCTGGAAGCTCTTTAGAAAAGCATCGCTCTCGCCGGTCCACCTGCCCATCTTTAGGCCCCCACCGACGATGATAAGATCAAACTCCGAGATATCCTCAATCTTTTCCTTTTTGAGGTCGACTACTCTGACATCGAAGCTGTCCTGGCGGAGGATCTTGGCGATCTCATCTACGGTTCCTGCAGTGGCGCCATAACGGGTAGAGTAGGCAATTAGGGCTTTCGTTTTTTCTCATCCCTGTATATGTAATTGGATACACGTATTAAAGTATTTATGAATCAGAAAAATAAGCATGGAGGTAATTATTTTACCCGCCAGTAAATCTGAGTCCTGATCTTTGAAGGCGCCTCGTCAGGCATGCTCAGATAAGCCTCCCATGAGTTTCCTGCGATATGGTACCCATTATCTCTTATCCATGACTCAACTGCCTTATACGCCTCTGCAAGCTTATCATAGGGTCCAATATGCAGGGCTGTTGCGACTTTGCCCCCTGGCAGCTTGCTGCTCTTTATCCTTCCTTCACCCTTTGCCGATCCGCTGACTGGAAAACCGCACTCCATATCGATCTTATCGCCGGTCATATCATGCCAGTAAGCAAAAGGAGGGCCGACTGGAGCTATCTTATTTTTCTGCATCAATGTAAAGATCTCCGAAAATATCTCGCCCATCTTCTGTGGAATGGATTGCATGGATGTAGTTTCCCTTATAGAGAGCACCGGCTGCTCCTTGACCTCAACCACCTTGATATCCTGCAGCATGAGCGAACAAGAGTTGCTTGGGATATATTTGATTTTCCGAGGTAAAGCTTACTATCTTAATACTTAATCAAAAAATTGGAGGGTTCGCTATAGCGTCAAGCTGAGGCTAAAGCGAATTATGCATGTATGTAGAGATTTTCAATCATGCTTTGAAACTGTCCGAGCTTTTCTCGCAGTTTCCCTCCCTTCGGTGTTGTCTTGTATATGAACCTTGACCCGTCAGGGATGGCCTCAAGGAAACCGCTTTTTGTCAGACTATCCAAATACTGAGTTCCTTTTACGGAGTTCAGATTGGCCTGATACACAACTCTGGTCTTGTTTGCGCCATCTGCACAGATCTCTAAGATCTGGGCTGTAACCACATTTGGATTTCTTTTGCTGGACATATTATTAACCCTCCACAATTTTCGGTTCATCGCCGCTGGGAGTGACTTTATAGACCCGGCCAGTGAGCCTGAGCTCCACATAGCCATCCAGCGGCCTGGCATCATAGTTATGGGTGGCAAGGAAGAAAGCAAGATCCTGGATATTCATCTTGGGATCATTGCTGGTTGAAATGACCTTCTTAAGGTTCTGGATATCATCACTGGCATCTGAAGCAGCGCTTAAGGAAAGCATCATTAAGCCTGCCATCAGGGCCAAGTTCAGATATCTCATCGTCCTCACCATGAAAACTACTATGGTTTTGCTGAACCATATAGACGATTATTCCTACTTTCAATGCATAAATTAAACAAAAGGATAAAGGGTATCTATTCTAATCGTCCTTCATAATTGCCCATCCGTATTAATGATAGGTAGGAAATGCAGAAGTGCTTACTGATTTTTGCTAGGATATCTGATAAACCAGCCTAAATTATAGCTAGAAGACGAATGCTATTTCCTCCCAAGCCTTCTACATCAGCTTCCCGTAGTATTGCGTATCAAACCCCGAAGCCACTCTGGCTGGATCCACCTTCCATCTGCTGACGTCCTTTATCACATAGCTATATCCATGCCCGGGGACAGTGAAATCCCTCGTTTCCTGTAGGCTTGGATAGCCGAGGCCTTGGCGTGGGGCCTTGAATACTTCATAGCTTGAAATGAGCGCGCCGGGAGTGAACCTCGAGGTAAGATCAAGTGAGAGGCCGGCTGCATTTTGCTTGTCCTACAATTGGAGAATCATGATCGGAAAGGCTAGTATCTGCATCCAGGTCAAATTGTGTAATAAACGCACCTTCTAAGCACCATGGCGTGCCTGGTTGGTGACTATTTATTCCTTCTCTTTCGACCCCCTTCCAATATGAAGATCCCCAATTCTTATAGCCCGCGAGCTTGCAACAACGCACTTGTCCAATCACAGGAGAATCCCAAGAATTACAATCCCCGCAAGCATCAAGGTCTAGTGCCGTGATGAAACTTCCTTCGGGACACCATGCAGGCAAAGGCTGATGGCTATTTAGGGGTCCTACTTTGACCCAAGAACAAGAATCCCACCCATTAGATTCTGCACCAGCTAATTTGCAGCATAGCGCTTGTCCAATCACGGGAGAATCCCAGGGATTACAATCCCCGCAAGCATCGAGGTCTAGCGCCGTGATAAAACTCCCTCCGGGGCACCAATTTGGATCTGATTGATGGCTTTTTTGGGGTCCTATTTTAACCCAAGAACATGTACCCCATCCGGGTGAAGGAAGACCGAAAATCCAGTTATAACTGTATGATGTTGGACGATATACACTATGATCTTGATCAAACCATGAGGCTACACCGACAACGTGTTGAGCACTGTTTAATATGGGGCCTCCAGAATCTCCAGGACAACTATGTATATTATTTGTATTCTGGTTTGAAAAACTGATGCCACCCCAGCTACTGCTCTCAACTGGAAGATCGGCCTTTGTCTTACCGCCGCAATATCCAACAAGGGTCAAAATATCTTCTGCCATTGGTGTTTTATAGGGGTATTCAACATCGATTGGTTTCACCTTTGAGACTGAACTAGCAGGTTGATCGAGTTCAATAACCGCGAGATCCTCTCTTTGCCATCCTCGCATCTCAAATTCTGGATGAATACGAACGTTGCCAGCAATTGAAACATCCTGACGAATTTGCGATTCATCTATTGGTGTATTAGGATTATCAACTGGGAATACATCGTGTAGCGTGAAAACGGCTCTTTTATCACAAATCAGTTGATTATTCGTATCTCTATGACAGAAACAGTGGGCAGCCGCCAAGACAAGGTTATCGCTAATTAATGTAGCTGTGCATCCTCCGGTTGTCCCAACAGCCTCAAATTCGCCAGGCAGTACTGAAGTACCATGGTAAATATATGTTGTTATATTATTCCCTTGTGCTCCACATATCCCGATGCCGAAAATAAAACATACGATCAAAGTGCATAAATAGTATAATTTTATGTCTTGCAGAAGCAGCATATTCATAAGGTTCCTCCCGAAATCTCGTACATCATCATTATTAATAAAGTTATTGGCCATAATTTTAGAGATTGTTTAATGTTATTAGACTCGAGGGATAATTCCACATCCTGGTAAGGGCAAAATTTCTCGATAATTCCATAGCAGCAATATTTTTCAAAAGGGTACGCTATATCCTTGCAATTTTGAAGAATTCAAGACTCTTGGCATAACTGATGTTAGAAAAATGGTTGTGAAAATAGCCGTTGTCCTATCTCTGCATTAAGTTCGAATACTAAGCAAGATCGAAATTGTTTGACTAAAAAAGTTTTGACATTATATCGTTGATTCCTTATCTTGACAAAGGCTACAGTTAGCTGTTGAATTTGTTCCTAAGCTAGAATTGAGTCCCTTGAGGGCCGTCTCCTTGTTATACTTGAATATCGCTTCTTGCGGCTTTAGCTCAAGGGCTTTGTTAAAGCAAATAATTGCTTCGCTATATTTTCCCGTGATACCCAGCAAACTGCCTTTATTATTCCACGTTTTTGCGTTTGATGGATCGAGCTCAATTGACTGATTAAAGGCTTGAAGGGCTTCATCATACCTACCGAACAAATTGAGAGCGCTACCTTTGTTATTCCATGCCTTTGCATTTGTGGGATCGAGTTCAATTGATTTATTAAAGGCTTGAAGGGCTTCATTATATCTACCCATCAAATTAAGAGTGCTACCTTTGTTATTCCACGCTTTTGCATTTGTGGGATCGAATTCAGTTGATTTATCAAAGGCTTGAATGGCTTCATCGTATCTACCTAACAAATTAAATACAACACCTTCTTGGTTCCATGCAGTACTGTTGGAATGATCGAGCTTTATTACTTCACGATATGCATCAAGAGACTCATTATATTTGCCTGAATTTAGAAGAGAATCTCCAGTATTGAGCCAATGGCTAACTGTATTTTTTTCCTGTCCTAAAGCAAGCGTATGCATCATAAAGAACAAAATTAGAATTAGATTGACGATTCTTCCCATAGTCTAGCCACCCTAAAGAGCAATTAGAAAACGAGGAGATAATGTTATTGGTGCTCCAATCCGGAAAGTTCGCATTAGAACATTAGATAATTATGTTATATATGATGATGTTGCAGCAAAATGATGGTTAAAGGATAGTGTTTTTCGTAGTCACCATCACCTACTGCAACAATATACCTGCCATAGCTACTCACTAAGGCAAATAGGCTACTGCATTCCTTTGGATCAATCCTCATGAGATTTTGTCCATTCAAAAACAAACCCCACCTCCCCCCAAGCCTTCTCCATCAGCATCCCATAGCATTCAGCATCGAACCTCGAGGCCACTCTTGCTAGATCCACCTCTCACCCGCCGGCATCCTTTACTACGTAGCTTATCTCCGTTCCCGGGCCAGTGCGATCCCTCTTTTTTGATATGCTCATACCGCCGAGGCCTCAGCGCACCTATGGGAATAGCTCAATCTGCTTACCCTGCAGCGAATGGCCAACTCCCCGATATCTGCATTCTCCAGGCCCTCAAAGTATCTCCTTCTTATTTCCTGGGCATAGATCCCTTCTTTTCATTGTATGCATCGCCTGATAGCAAGAACAACAAGATCATGATAGCTACGCTTTCCCAAGGTGGCCTTGGGCTGCCTGATAGATATTTCTACTTCAGACAAGACAACGCATCAAAGAGAGTAGAACGGAAAGCTTAAACATATATAAGAGGCTAATATTTGCATAAAATGCACAATAGAGTATGTTATTTCAATCGTGAAACGCCATTATTTAATGCGCAATTTGGGTAGAGGTACGGTACATTTATGGTTAATATGGATTTGCTCTGGCTGTCCGAGGAGGATGTTAAATCCGTTCTGAATATGGATGAGGCTATTGCAGCAGTTGAAAGCGCATTCAAGGACCATGGCCTTGGAAAGACGCAGATGCCACCAAAATCGTATCTTTACTTTACGAAGTACAATGGCGATCTGAGGACTATGCCCGCCTGCCTGGAGAGTCTAGGTGCAGCAGGTGTGAAGATTGTCAACGTTCATCCGAAGAATCCGGGCATTGGGCTTCCAACAGTCATGGCCCTGGTGGTTCTTAACTCGACCGAGACGGGAGCGCCAATTGCAGTCATGGGCGCGACATATCTCACAAATATGAGGACAGGTGCCGCAGGCGCAATAGCTGCAAAGTATCTCGCCAGGCCGAGATCAAAGATCGTGGGAATGATCGGAGCTGGTGTACAGGCCAGGACTCAGCTCTTAGGGCTAAGCAGGGTCCTCAAAATAGAACGCGTAATAGTAACTGATCATCATATGGAGAGCGCAAAAGCATTCGAAAGGGATGCCAGAAGATTTCTGGACTGCGATTACAGGTTGATGACAGACCCAAAGGATGCATGCGATTGTGATATACTTATCACTACCACTCCGGCGCGCGCTCCTGTCGTAAAAAGCGAATGGGTGAAGGCAGGAACACACATAAACGCAATCGGCGCAGATGCGAGAGGAAAGCAAGAGCTTGAAAGTGCCATCACAAAGCGCGCTAAAGTGATCGTCGATGATATGGCCCAGGCAGTCCACTCGGGCGAGGTAAATGTGCCGATATCAGAGGGGGTGCTGAAGCCGGAGGAGATCTATGCACAGATAGGAGAGATCCTGACTGGAGCCAAGCCTGGCAGAACCAGCGATGATGAGATAACCATCTTTGATTCGACTGGTCTTGCGATCCAGGACATATCTACTGGAACCATTGTCTATAAACGTTCCTTAGAATTTGGAAAGGGACTTCGGCTGAAGATGTAAGCTATAAAGGTATTTATCCTCTATCAATTGTTTGGCATCTGCGACTCTGTCTCAGCCATGCACAGCTAATCCGGCCATTTTAACCAAATACTCTGCAATTGATTGAATCTTAGTATAGCCTTCGGTCTAATTCCACTGCATTTGCTTTCCACATCACTGAGCGCAAGGATTATAACTTCGAGAACAATTAACGTGGATAAAAGGGGTGAATTATTATGGGGAGTTTTAAGGCTATACTCATTATTTTTGCTCTGCTTTTTATATTTGGAATTTGCAATTCGTCAGCGCAGGAAACGCGTATGATCAGGAAGCCAATCCTGGCTGGACAAATGGCAACTGCTCAGACGGGTACATTAACCCTATCTGATATGACCGCTCTCGCCGAAGCAAATGATGCCATATGGGGCGCAGGCAAAAACCAGATTGCGAAGTTTGATACACGAGGAAACGTCCTCAAATCTTCAGCTATTCCCGTAAACCAAATTGCAGGTATAGCTGTTTATGATAAGGGTACACTTTTAGTGGGAAGCTCGGCTGATAACTCAGTTTACAGATTCGATCTGGCAACAAACAATGTTAATAAATTCCTGGACTTAAAGCAAATAGATATATCAGGAAGCCCGGCAGGAAATATTTTGCAGGAGGGAGAGCTTTCAAGCATCGCCTCAGACGGCAAATATGTGTTTGTAGGCATGCGGTCAGGGTATTCAAGCTCAATTTTCAAGGTTGATCCTGAAACGGGCAAGATAATCTCACATGCCTGGGCTCCTGGGCCAGATCCATCGGTTATGGCTTACAGCGGTGGGAACCTTTATGTCATAGATGGCAGATCGAAGCAGCTCCGGCGCTATGACTCATCCATGAAGCTCTCAGCCGATTCTATTTCTGTGACAGATCAAAAGCCGAAGGGCATATTCGCAATGGATGACAGAATTCAGATACTCTCCACAGAGGCTAACAACCTGCAGGTCAAGCCTATAAATGCCGCTATACTTGTAGCATCCAAGCCAACCAGTATCATAGACAGTTCAGCCACGCGATCTAGGGCAACACTAAATCCTGGAGCAATTGCAGCTGCACAGGGAACTAAGGTTGCAGTTCTCATCTGTGGAGATGTTGCCGAAAATGGATTTGAAGAGTTCTGGACCGATACCTACTGGATGTATAAAACGTTACGCAACGCTGGCTACTCGCCGGAGAACGTATATGTGCTTTACGGCAATGGAAACGATCATCCCTCAGACAATCCTGCATACCAGAGTACGGAAAGGGTTACAGATTTCCCGGCTACCTCCGCCTGGGTGGACAAGGTCTTCGATGGCCTGAAGAACGGCGATGCGGCGAATAGTATCACTCAGATAAAGGCTACAGATAGCCTTCTGGTCTGGACTTTTGATCACGGTGCCAATGGAAACCCTGCCTATCTCTGCCTGATGGACGCATGGATGGATGAAGGCCATTTCGCATCCAAATTCAGCGCAATACCATTCCAAAAGGCAGCTGTATTTATGCAGCAGTGCCATAGCGGAGGATTCATAGACAGCCTGCAGAGCCCGAAAGTCTTCATCTCTACAGCATGTCGGTCGGATCAAGGTGCCTATCCTTCCAATAACGAGTATGAGGTCTATAACGGTAAGGCATACAACCACGGAGAATACAACTACTATATCATAAGCGCAATTTCCGGCATGACGCCTACAGGGGCCTCAGTTAATGCTGATGCTAATAGTGATTCAGGTATCAGCGTACTGGAAGCACATAACTGGGAAGCCAACCATGAGGACCTGGCCGAGGTGCCGCAGATGAGCGATGTTGGCGGGATAGGCAGCACATTTATGATAAGATCGCCATCCGGAGGAAGCAAATTTATAAAGCCGGAATTATCTGCGATAAAAGATAAGATCCCAATCCCTACGCCGGATAATTGTCCCAATTGCGGCCAGCCAGATATCCAAAATAGAGTAGAGACTCAAATACAGCCTATAGCTCTGATGAAGCCAATATCACAAGCCCAAACGGCCTGATAGAGGAGATATCTGATTTTTTTAGCGGTCATGCTAGATCCGAGAACAACCAAACAACAGAATGATTTTTCTCATTTATTCACCTCTAATCAAAGCGCCTCGTTTGTTCCAGCGTAAGACCTGGCAGCAAACCAGGTCCCGCCGGGTGCATTCTCGACGGTGTAAGTTCCGCTGTTTATGGTGTTTTTAGTTACCTCTCTGGAAATCCAGCTTGTCTGTCCACCACCAGGCGATACCCATTCCAGGGTCAGGGTTGTTCCGTCGAACTGCCAGGTCCCGGATCTGGTAGCCCCGACATTTGCCCCTTCAGTCTCCGTCCATCTCAAAGTGTAATCGCTATTGAGAACTAAACTCGCCTTCCAATCATTAAAACTGGTCTGGTGTCCGGCCATATCCCAGTTGCCGGCAAGCCGAATTCCTCCATTAGCGCCGTTCAGCGGTCCGTCGAAGCAGACCACGTAGGCGTTTTCCGTGCTCAGCCTGTACCAGACCATGGATTCTGTCGGCCCCGGCTGATTCATCATTGAATTGATCATCTTGGGGTCCTGCTCTCTCAGCTCTCCGCTTAAGACATCAAAGACGTAAAATTTACCACCATGAAGCTCAAACGGTCCATAAGTCTGCCAGCTGTCAGGCTTCCCAATTTGGGTTCCTGTCCTTATGCCGGAGTAGAATTTGTATGAACCCGGGACGAGCCTAGGACCTGCATCGTACAGATCAGTCAGACTACTTGGAGAGAAATCCACTGCATCTACTGCGCATGGCGGCTGTCCGATCATTTTGCTGCCTCCATCATGATTATTTGCACTGCCCGCACTGCGGCCAATAACAGATACTACTCCACAGTTTTCGCTCTCGCTGTTATAAGCCCAAGTTAATGGGTCCGAATCGATAACCTCGTAGGTTCCAGCAGTCAGATCTAAGCCGTCTGGTATGGAAGCGATCCAATATGCATCTTGCACTCCTCCCTGGCCCGGCTCGCCCGTTGCATGCCACGGCCCGTAAATAGTGCCGTCCTTGCCCTTTAGCCCAATGGTGCCAGGAGTTGCCCCGGCGCCGTTGTTCCAATGATAAGTGCCTATCTTCGTGATTACATAGGGCGCATCTAATGTGAAAACCGTGGGGTTCGGCGGGTCGTTATCTACGCCGCCGCATACGCTTTGTGCGAAGATGCGAACTTCGCCGCTATCCGGAGAGGGCAAAGTATAGCATTGGCCTGACCCGCTCTGTATTCCAATAAATGCTATGAGCAGAGCTATACACAATGGTGCTGCAATTAGTCTAAAGGAACTCATTTATACCACCTGACTTGGCTGGCTGAGATGACCATGAATTCATGATCGTTTGTGAGCAGGTTTCTTTGGCCCTTCAGATATTAAGGGTATCGGCGGTATCACAGCAAGCGCTCTCTTACCAAACGTTCTGGCAAGAATCTATTTTTGAGAATATGTAGATAGAATTTTCTGGACTCTAAAGCATGATCTTCTTATAATATTGGAAATCCTTAAGTACGGATGAGACAATAGGCGAAAAAATTCAGGGGGATGGATATGACGAAGACTGCGAGATTTTTACTTGCGATGATAGCGATTGCTGCTGTAGCACCCAGCATCAATAGCGCATTTGCGGAAAATAATACAATTCCACTTGCACCACTAAACCCTATTGATCTTCCGCTGAAAATTAATATAATATCGATACCGAAACCGACTGCAAACTCGCAAAATAGTAATCCTGTAACGGTAACATTTAATGTCAGCAGCCCGCTGGTTCGCGGCATATGCGGATTGGATAAATCCTATTTCAGATTATCAATCCTCAGTGCACCTCCGCATGCCCCGCCCCTGGCCATTACGGGTCTATACCCATGGGGCTATCCCTATGTTGCCAATAACTGCCGGTATAATATGTCGATAGCCCCAGCTGTAGTTCACGGCATAAAACCAATGTGGTTAAGCGGGATTTACAAGGCACAGCTTTCCTATCTGGTTGGTGGACAAGTAAAGGCGAACACGACATTTAGCTTTATGGTGCTGCCAAATTTGGCACATTAATTTTTATTTATAATTGAACAGGAGCCAACCGTATGATGCTGATAATTGTCTAAATTCTATACTAGATAACATCGATAAAAGCGGATTATGTAATCATATAAAATGCAGCATATCCATTTAGCCCCATGACAATAGATATATCCCATCCCCGCCTACAGATGTAAAGACATGTATGCAATCATTGCCTGCGGCGTTTTCCAGAAGGAGATCGAGGCCCTTCGAGATGAACTCGGCTTCCCATTCGAGGCTCACTACCTGGAACCTGGCCTGCACGTCGACTTCGATGAACTCAAAGAAGCTTTGAAAAAGGAGCTTGAGGCCTGCAAAGGCTGTGATGGAACAATAGTAGTATACGGTCAGTGCCATCCAAAAATCGATGATATCCTCAAGCCCTATAATGCGAAAATCGCCGATTGCCAGAACTGCGTTGATGCCTTCATCACCAGGAAGGGCATGGAGGATAAAGCCAAACAAGGCTTGTTCTTTTACCTCTCCCCTGGCTGGCTGGTGGCCTGGCATGAGATCTTCCGCAGGCTGAACTGGGGCCCGGCAGAGGCTCGCATGCAGATGGGCGCCTTCAAAGGCGTTGTCTACATGGATACTATGAACGATGCTTCCCAGAATGAGATCGAGCTTCTGGAGTTCTTCGACTTCACTAATTTACCTTTCGAGATAATGCCCGTTGATTTAAGCCATTTCAAGTCCATTATTGGTGAAGCTAAAAAGAAGCTGGAGGCCTGAATTTGGATGAGCTTGATGAGATAAGAAAGAAGAAGATGGAGAGAATGATGAACGAAATAAATAAGCCCCAAGGAACGCCTGAACCCAAGGTTCAGCTGCCCGACAAGCCTGTTATAGTCTCGGATAGCGATATTGATTCGGCTGTAGCCCAATACCCTCTGCTCATTCTGGACTGCTGGGCAGAATGGTGCGGGCCGTGCAGGATGGTTGGGCCTGTCATTGAGCAGCTGGCGCAGGAGATGAAGGGCAGCGTCGTCTTCGGGAAGCTGAACGTTGATGAGAATATGAAAACGGCAAACAAGTACAGGATCTCGGCTATACCGACGATGCTCGTATTCAAAAACGGAAAGCTGATCGATAAGATTGTCGGCGCCTATCCCAAGGGAGCGCTTGCAAGCAAAATTCAGAAATACCTCTGAGGCCCAGACCTCAGAGGATCAGTTTAGTTTTGATAATTTAATCTTTTAATTCAGCCGTTAACTCGATCTCAGGGAATTGGCGTGCCCATCTTTATCGGCGAGTAGCCCGCTATATTGTAGACGGGCTGCTGCGAAGATGTGCCGGCGCTATACATAGGCTTTGTCTGTCCGGTATTGTATATGATTGTGGGAGGAACTCCTGAACGCTGGCTGACATTGAACATAGATTGAACAGGAGTTGCGTTGCTGGTATTATAAAGAAGCGTATTTTGTGAGTATGCCTCGATATCATAAGTCGGCTTGGCCCCGAACCTATCGAGGTTGCTTTCAGGCTTTACTGTCTCAAAGCCAACGCGAAGCGCAGACCCTGAGGCATTACTGGTTATATTAATGGAACTCAAAGCAATGGTTTTAGCAGCATTCTGACTGCCTTGGGCAAAGGATGGCGCAATTACTACCGCCATTGCTGCAGCCATTAAGGCGACAAGGCATGTTAAGCAGACCACCATTTTTTTCATCCTGAACCTCCAGTTAAAATGTATTAAATGTAAATACAGTATTTATAAGCGTATATCGGCCTTCCCATAATCGCAATCAATCACTGCCGGGTTATCCTCCGCCGGAGGAATACGGCTGTAGCCAGAGCAACAAATGCTGCAGCCTCAGGCAGCGGGCTCTCCTTCTGCTGAACAGTTGTATTTGCGGGCACGACAATAGGCTTGGCCTCGATTATGCTCTCCTTCATATCCAGCACATCACCCGTATTCCCGAGAAGGATTATCCTCAGCTGATAGATCCCGGGACTCAGCGTATTATTCCACGAGATCTCCACTGTCTCATCCTTGCCTGTTAGGAGCACTGGTGTCTTCTTCTCAACTATCTGAAGCACAGTGCCGTTCTGGGATAAGATGAACTCAAGCTTTCCGGCAAAGGGAACTCTGGAGTCACCGAGAACTGTTGCACTGGCCCCCGTCTCATCCTCATAGGTCTCTGTAATCTTTGCATTATCCTTGGCGATGAAGGAGTTCATGAAGGCCCTTGTCAAATTGCTGTTGATCTCGACGATCTTGACCAGGCCGGAATACTCCTGGCCGTCCTGCAGGATCTGGTTCCAGGGCCTATCGATCTCCATAGGCATTCCGCTGGATATCACAACTGACTCATCCTTTGAAATGTAAAGCGCTTTGTTTCCCGTTATGAGCATGTAGTAGATATTCACAATTGTTGGGTCTGCAGACAATATGGAGAGATGTATGCCGTTGGAATCCGCATTGAAATCTCTGACATCGAATCGAACAGGCGTCTGGCCGGCGTTGAAGAATGTATAGCACCTAGCGGATTGCACCGTTCCTTCTCTGAGAACGCTCGCACAGACATCATACGAACCCTTATCGGCCTCAGGGTAGTTCCATTCGGATACATATGTGCCCGGACCATCGAGGTTCAATGTCCTTGTCTGAAGAGTCTGGCCGTCCGAAGAGAGGTCTAGGCGAAGCTGATCGCCTGCAACATCTCCACTGACAGATGTATCTGACAGCTTTATGTTGGAGAAGAGATCGGTTATCTCCTGTGACTGGGCCGTACATATCATGGCCATAAGGGCGGCCGCGAATAAGACTGGATACATTCTCATGGGATTTACCTGCTGGAGCCTAATAATGCCTAAATGGGTTTAAAATTAACCCTGGAATCCGGTGCCGACCATAAGCATCGGCCTTCGCTCGGAAAGATTAATCAAGCCGTGATGATTGGAAGTCATAGTCGATATCAGCATTGGGCGGGTATCGAGATCGGTGATAAGACGGCAGTGATGGGATAACAGGATAATAGAGCAATAGGACGACCAGTGATCAAAGGACTAAATATAAGATGACCAATGCCGGGATGATTAAAGCAATGGCTAATACTATAATAGAATAGAGAAGGGATAGAGCTGCTCGCGCCTTTCATTGCAATGCGGCATATCAAGACTCGCAAAAGGCAGACTGCCTTATCCGTACTGGCCATAGGACTTGCTGTAGCCATCTCCATGACATCCATATCGCTTCAAGAGGGATTCCAGGAGATGCTCTTCAATATCATCGTTGAGGATCTCCCGCACGTGACGGTTTCCCCAAAGGAAGGGGATGATTACATCTACCTTTACAGGAACCTCATCGATAAGGCAAGCTCCATTCCCGGCGTGGCTGTGATATCTCCAAGCTTGGGCACAACTGCTACATTCACTCATAAGGATAACGTCGAGAATGTAGTGATGGACGGCGTAATACCTTCCGATATGACAAGGATCTATGTAAGCATAGGCGAGAACATAATCCGCGGCGATATCGTCTCCATTCAGAGCGGAAACAATGTCGTTATGGGGCAGAAGCTTGCTGATAAGCTGAAGTTGAAGCTCGGCGATACCGTCGATGCAAGCTTCCCTAATGCCAAGCATACGAGCCTGGTCGTCTCAGGGATCTTCAATACGCCCGCAGGATGGCCGGAGGATATCACTTTCGTATCGCTTGAAACTGCAAGAAACTTCGTGAATAAAGGCGATGTGGCATCTTCCGTCGATATAAAGCTCAATGATGTCTACCAGGCGGATGCTGTGGCCAGAATCCTGTCATCTTATGGATATAATGCAGAGAGCTGGCAGCAGCTTTACCCTGAAATATTGAGGACGCTCTCAATCGAGCGCTTCCAGAACAGACTGATTATGCTGCTGATAATGATAATCGCATCTTTCGGTATAGGCAGCGTAATGTACATGCTTGTGAATGAAAAGACAAGCGAGATAGGCATGCTCATGGCCCTTGGCGCTACGGGCAGGACTATAAGGAACATCTTCTTGGTTGAGAGCGGCATCCTGGGATTGATGGGCGGCGCTGCCGGCGCTATTGTCGGCCTGATTATGTCCATGTATCTGAAGAGCATGGAGATCAGGGTTGAAGCTCCCGGAGGACAGCAGATCACACTGCCTGTTGTGATCAATCCCTGGAACTATCTGGTGATCATCCTGCTGGCGGCAGCTTTGAGCGTTATTGCAGGCGCTTACCCGGCCTGGAAGGCATCGAAGCTTGATCCTGTGGAGGCCATCAAGGGCTAAAGCTGACTTTTACTAGCAGCATTAAGGATCAAAGAAGGATAAAAGCGAATAGGGACGAAATTCAAGGATGTACGAGCTAACCATAGCCAGGAGACATATCTTCAGAAATCCCAAGATGGCCATGTTTACTGTTCTCGCAGTCACTTTAGCAGTGGCCGTAATCGTGGTGCTTATGGGGATTATGAGCGGCTTTCAGGAGGATGTGATCAAGACAACAGTTGAGAATAATCCGCACATCACCATCCAGCCGAAGGAGAATGAAAAGTACATCTATCTTTATAAAACGCTATCCGACATACTCAGGAGATATCCCGGCGTTTATGCCGTATCAGCAAGGCTTACGGGAAAGGCTGCCGCCCAGTACAAGGATAAGGTCAGAGGCGTCAGCTTCATGGGAGTCAATCCTTACGATGAAGACCGGCTGATGAATGTCCAGAAGGACATAATCTTCGGAAACTTCCAGGATCTCAAGTCAAGAAAGTATTCTGCGTTCATAGGAACGAAGCTCGCCTCGGATCTGAAGCTGAAACCGGAAGATGATTTTCTCCTTGCGCTGCAGAACAGATCTGTAAAGCTCAGGGTTGCAGGCATCTTTGAAACGGGAACTGCGAGCGACGGATCGCTTGTTTATCTGCCGCTTGCCACTGCGCAGCAGCTTCTCAATAAAGGAGATGTAGTTACCGAAGTTGATGCCAAGGTATATGATATCTATCAGGCTCCATACATAACCATAGATCTGAACTCAAGGTTCGCCTACAAGGCAAAGTCCTGGGAGGATGTGAACGCCGATATATTGAACCTCATCCAGACACAGTCGTTCTTCTCGTTCATATTCTACATACTCATCTTTGCAATAGCAGGCTTCGGCATAGCCAATACAATGATAATGATAATCACCAGACGCACAAAGGAGATCGGCATATTGATGGCTATGGGAGCAAGGCGCATATCGATACTCAAGATATTTCTGATAGAGAGCCTTATACTCGCTCCGCCATCGGCCATCCTTGGAAGCGGACTGGCTTATCTGACTGCACAGCTTATAATGTCATATAACATAGAGCTTCCGAGCGAGATCTATAGGGTTTCAAGGCTGACTGTGGCCGTACAGCCCGAATCCTTTGCCATCGCTATGGCGTTTGCAATCCTGGTTAACTTCGTCGCCGGGCTCTATCCTGCATGGAAGGCTTCGAGGATGGACCCTGTAGAGGCGATTGGAAGCATGTGAAGTTGCCAGGAGATCGAAGCGTTTTGAGCTTTGGAATTCTGATCTTCTGTAGCATTCCAGCTCGTATAATGATCTTCCTTCAATCTGCCGTTTGTATAAAGAATCCTATGATAAAGGTAGCTCAAGCAGCTAGGGATATACAAGTCTGTATTCAAAAATAATATATGTATTAGCGGCATATATATTGTACAATGGCACTATCAAGCCCAGGAAAATGGGCTGGCATATCAAATATCTTCAATCTTAAAAGAATTAATGATTTTTTGAATCATATTATATCGAATTTAGGTCTACCCAGAAATATCGATGAATATACCGATAAATGCAGCTCTTTGTTGGACCTTGGAGAGTATGCGAAAGCGGCGAAGTGTTGTGATAAGATCATCAAGCTGGATCCGAAGAACGTAAAGGCCTGGATCAATAAGGGCAATTCCCTGCTGAATCTCAGAAATTATCATGAAGCTATGAAGTGTTATACCAAGGTAATAGAACTAGATCCAAAAAATACTGCTGCCTGGAATAACAAAGGAAAATGCTTCCAGTTCTATGGAAAGCTCATAGAGGCTATGTGGTATTATGATTATTCCCTCGGGCTGGACCCTGAATATATAGATGCCTGGTTCAACAAAGGCAACGTCTTTATGCATCAGGGCAAATACGAAGATGCTGATAAATGCTATGATAAAGTCATAGAGATGGATCGCAAGAATATCGATGCATGGATAAGCAAATTGAGCTTATACGAAAAGGTCATTATGCTAAATCCTGCAAATGTATCCGCCTGGAATAATAAAGGCAATGCTTTAAGGGTTCTCAGAAAGTATGTAGAAGCAATCAAAGCCTATGAAAGCGCTATAAAACTTGATTCAAGTTATGCTGCAATCTGGTATAACAAAGGCATCGCCTTCTATGAGCTGAGCAAATGCAAAGAGGCGATTGAATGCTACGATAAAGCCACCAATCTGGATCCATTTTTCAGCAAAGCATGGTATGCCAAAGGCGTAGCCTTATCTTTTCAGGGCAGATATGATGAAGCTATCAAGGCATTTGATACGGCGATTGAGATCAATCCGCAATATGCCAAGGCCTGGAAAGCCAAAGGCATTGCTCTTGGCGCCCTCGGCTATATCTTCGAGGCGGACGTCGCTCTTGCGATGGTCAGCTCGCTGGAATACGGCCATAAATAGGGAGTTCAGCAATCAGCTTTTCAGCAGATATTATTTATTTCAATCCCTCGATTATAGACTGCTAGTTGTTTAAAGCTGAGCCTTTTAAAATGGCATCGATGAGGATAAAAACTAATATTGAGAGGGACATCCCCTGGATGTGACCAGCGTTGGGCAGAACCCGTTAAATGATAATGGCAATAGGGCACAAGCTTGATCCATCGGAGGCAATAGAGAGTGAATGTTAATGATAGAATCAACAACATAATAACCATAAAGAACCTGACCAAGATCTACAAGGGCGGGGTCGATGTTATTGCTCTAAATGATATCAACCTCGAAATAAAGAAGGGCGAGTTCCTATCAATCGTTGGCCCAAGCGGCAGTGGCAAGAGCACTCTCCTGAATATGATCGGGCTCCTCGATACGCCCACAAGCGGTCAGATCCTCCTTGGCGATATAGATGTTACGGCAGCAGACCCAAATAAAAGGGCCATGTTGAGAAATCGTGAGCTTGGATTTGTCTTTCAGTATCACCATCTCATACCTGAGTTCAGCGCCCTTGAGAACGTCATGATACCTATGCTTATTGCGGGAAAGAGCAGAGAGGAGGCTCGCGAGAAGGCTAAGGAGCTTCTGGTATCTGTAGGACTTGAGGATCGGATGGATAACAGGCCCACTCAACTCAGCGGCGGCCAAAATCAGCGCGTAGCCGTCGCAAGGGCACTTGTCAATGGACCTTCAATCGTTATCGGCGATGAGCTGACAGGCAACCTGGATACAAAGACCTCAGACAGAATCTACGAGCTTCTCAGGGAGCTGAACCGCGAGATGAACCAGACATTCATCCTGGTCACGCATGATATGCGCATGGCCGAAAAAACCGACAGGATACTGCGAATCGTCGATGGCAAGATCGTATGTGAGCTGATAAGGCAGGGAGATGGATTTATCGAAGATAAAGCATGCAATTTCGATAAAGAGGATATCGAGATTAAACCCCCGGCTAAGTCGGAATAGTTTGATATCCTTTCGGATGTTCATATGTTATCCAGATATAGCTGAGGGATTGTATGCGTGATAGTTCCATCAAGGGTATCATGGCGTTGATGGCTGTTATAGTATTGATATCATTATTTCCGGCAGCCGTTACACAGGAAGATAATGCAGTGATGAATAACACAGCATTAAAGAATGTAGCAATATTAAATAAAACAAATACTGCTCTAGCCACTGAGACTAATCGGCCATCGGTTTTGCCTGATGTCTCATCCGTTCTTCAGATCGGCAAAGGCATGAGAGGAAATACCATTGGTATGAGCAGCCTTAATAAGGACAATATTGCGTATCCAACCAAGTTCCAGGCCAATCGTGAGAGCATCAGGCCTGAACTCGCATTAGGCGGTCCAGCGAAGCCGATGAAAGATCTGGAAAAGGTCGTTTTTATTTGCAATATAATGTAGACAACGGCATATAGGCAATTGCCGATATCTGGCAGCCTTTGTTTCTAATTTTTGGGTGATATAATCCCCCGTTAAAAAGATTCTGCTTTCTTGTTTTACGGCGTTGCATCGATAACTGCTGCACCCCCGGACTCATCAGCCACGCCTGTCACATTGGCCATATCCAGCATCCACTGCAGCCCGCCCTCCGTTTCGAGAACCATGACGGCATCATCAAAATCTATGAGTTTGCCAGTTATGGGCCTGAACCCTCCGCCTTCCACCAATACCTTTATTGTCTTTCCCTTTCTTTCCTGGAGAAAATCTCTGGCTATATTGTAGCATAACATTCTATATCACCCGATTTACTTTCAAAATCCATCCAGAGGAGTTATACTAAATACTAATTCCCCGCTATTTAGAAAAACTTTTGTATGACGGGAGTCAGAAATCAATCTCAGAAGGTCTCATATCTTTTCCGAAATTGCCGGACGTATTTGAGGCTTATGTAACCCCGATCATGTCTTTGGGGTAATGCCTGCAAGACAAAGCACAAAGAAAAAGATCTTATGCCGCAGTTTAAGGGATATCCTCAGTAAGCCAGGCTGCCACCGAAAAACCTTTAATACAAACTGGCGAGGTATAATATAATGGCTATCCTTCAAGCTCAGACTGGCTTCGATTCCATAATAAACAATATATGGGTTTTGTTATTTGTTTTGCTGTTTCTTGTTCCAATGATCCAGAGAAACATACTGCAGATGGAGAGGAGACGCGTACTTACAAGACTCGGCAAGAACAGGAGGTCTCAGGTCATAACGCTGATTCATCGCCAGGAAGTCATAAGCTTTCTTGGAATACCTTTGGCAAGATATATCGATATCGATGACAGCGAGCAGGTCCTGAGGGCCATCAGATCGGCCAGGAAGGATGTTCCTATAGACCTTATACTGCATACGCCCGGAGGATTGGCACTCGCTGCCACTCAGATCGCAATGGCACTTAAGGCTCATCCTTCAAAGAAGACGGTCCTGGTTCCCCATTACGCCATGAGCGGCGGGACTCTTGTCGCATTTGCAGCTGATCAGATTATCATGGACGCACACGCAGCCCTCGGCCCGGTAGATCCTCAGCTTGGAGATCAGCAGGGCGTTTATCCTGCCACATCCATTCTCAAGGCCATAGAGAAGAAGAATAAAGATAGAGTGGACGATAAAACCTTAATCTATGCAGAAGAGGCGGCAAAGGCCCTCACCCAAATGGATGTGCTGCTGAGAAAGATACTTGCAGGCAAGTGCGGCGAAGATAGGATGGGGACAATAATAGAGGAGTTCGTATCAGGCAAATATACCCACGATCATCCTTTCATGGCTGATGATGCCAAGGCACTTCTGGGGGATTGCGTGAGCACTGATGTTCCTCAAGAGGTCTATGAGCTGATGAAGCTCTACAGGATGGAAGTAGGCAGGAGCAGGCCTGGAGTCGAGTACGTGCCCTTTACGGGCAAATGACGCAATTTATGATAGCTGCTGATTTAAACTCCTACGATGTCTAAATGAAAATAGGAGGAGAGTTCGTTCTCCTCAAAGTACTTATTTTACTATAAACTGGCCGGTCATTGTATTCGGGTGTACATCGCATCTGAAGAAGTATGTTCCGGGCTTCGACGGAGCTGTGAACGTATAGGTCGTAGATGATACCCCTATGATGACCTCTCCACTGAAGATCCTTGCCGTGGCGGATGGATTATTATATACAGCGAAGTTATGCGATACGCCCTGATCCTGGTTGCTGAAGTGTACAGTCACACGCGCTCCTGCAGGAACTGTGATTGTGCTTGTATTGAATGCCATGTTCTTTGCAATCAGTGTAATGTTGGCACTGGGTCCTTTCTGAACCATCAGGTTCGGTACGTTCACTGTGACAGTATCTGCTACTGGAGGATTCAATGGGGTATTGTTGCCGTTAACAAGCTCAATAGAGAAGTTATGCGTCCCTGCACTCACGTTCTTCCAGGTATACGATGTATTTCCAGACTGTATGTATGTTCCGGGAGCGGTAACTGCAGGCTTTCCTGCAGCTGTCGGAACTGGGACATCCATGAAGTAGTTGATATAACCCTGGCCAGTTATGTTCTGTCCGCCTGAGCCTCTATTCAGATTGAAGTTTCTGATATTCGTGGAAATATTGACATTGTTTGTGCTCAGAACGGCTCCTTCCTTTGGCTGCACGATCATCGCCTGCGGAGTTGTTATATTCGATCCCAGCTTGAAGGCGATCAATGTTGCATTGCCAAAGCCTGCAGGCCAGACAATGGTGTCGCCTGTTACAGCCGGCCAGCCGTTGATTCCAGCAGGGGCTGTATACTTCCAGACTCTATCGCCGGTGTTCTTATTGAAGGCATAGATATTCCCATCATATGTTGCAGTGAAGACCAGATCGTTGACCACAGTTGCGGCGCCTACGTTTAATGAATTAAACTTCTTTAGCCAGAGTATCTGTCCAGTCTCAATATCGATCGCAGTCAGGCCGCCTTTGCCAGTGCTTAAATTCGATCCGGCCCTGCTTGTCGGAGTATAATACGACGCAAGATCGTTATTGGCAACATAGACGACTCCGTCCGAATATGCCATCGGAGTCTCCACGCCTCCAAGGGAACTCGGATAGACCTCTGTCATAGTGCCGTTTGGCAAAACTCCAAGCTGATCGTTCTCGTGCTTCCCCACAACCGTTGTCCATAGTATCGATCCAGTGCTCCTGTTGAAGGCATAGACGCGTCCCATCTTGCCTGCGCCCATAACTATATCCTGCTGCTTCCCGCTTATATTTGCGCTTGCAAGTATTGGGGAAATCTGGAAGTCCAGATCAAAGAGATCATGCGGATATACTTGAGTATACCAGACCAAGTTGCCAGTGCGATGATCGATCGCAAGTATGCTGTTTGTGTATAGATTCGGTCCCGGCCTGCTTGTTGCATTCGGCCACTCCAGTGTGCCGGGCCATGGTGCCGGATTGCCTATACCCCAGAAGGTTACCCCTGTCCTGGTATCAATTGCCGGATTATACCATGCGCCTCCGCCGCTGTTAACTTCAGGATGACCCCATAAGTTGCTTGGATAAACTGTGCTGAAGTTCCAAAGTATCTCTCCAGTATTTTGGTCAAGGGCATAAAGAACGCCTATACCGCCAGGCGCGTAGAATACATCGCCTGTCCCGGGAACTGTCGATACATACACAATCCCATCATAGATCATTGGCTGGATATCTACGCCTGTAGTGGATATGTTGGATAGCCTTGTGGACCATAACTCCTTGCCATCGCTCGCGTTGAGGGCTGTCATGTTCTGGATATCCTTGGCTATGAAGACCTTGCCCCAACCTACAACGGGCCCATTTGGCCCTTCAACTGCAGACGAGTTGAAAATCTTCGGCCACTTGGTTTTTCCCGTCTGAAGGTCCAGAGCGAAGACGTTGCCCTTAAGGTCCTGGAAGTAGACGGTGTTTCCAAGAATTATGGGATTGCTTGTGCCGCCGCCATATGCACCTATACCTGGTATCTTAAAAGCCCACGCCACTCCAAGACTGTTTATATTTCCTGAATTTATTGTAGAATCATTTGTGGCTCTGGTATTGTCATAATCTTTGTTAGGAAGCGGCCAGTCTTTAGAATACTGCATTATTTCCGGCGGAACGCCTGCCGCCGAACTATTGCTCTCTGCCAATATCGGTATCGCTAGTGCTGCCAAAATCAACATAATCAGCAGCATCCTATCCCACCGATGGATAATATATTCTAATTTCATTTTATCAACTCTTCAAAGAGATTACAAATATATCTAACTCACTAGTTTAATTCTTTTACTACTACTATTCGAAAATCATGCTTTATGGGCTATGCCATTTGGATTCAAAACCTATTTAACATAAGATAGTCTAATAAATAATAGGCACAGTTGAGTGCTCTTATCCAGATATCGCAGGAATGTATTATAATGAAGAATCTGATGATTATAACAATCTTATCAATAGCGATCTTATCGGCGTCAATAGTTCTCTCGTTAGGTGAAAACCAAACTGTTAATGGCGATCGACCCGCCATCACTAAATACGATTTGACCAATGAAAACTCATCATATTCTGCTGTTCTCATAGGCAATCAATCGCAAACTATACTGGCATATCCAGCAGGCACCTTCAAGCCTGAAATAGGTCTTAAGCTTGTGGCAGAAGGGTTTACTGCACCTATGACTGTTACTGCTCCTGATGATGGAACAGGAAGATTGTTTATAGTCGATATGCCTGGAACGATCAGTGTCCTTGATTCCAATAGAACTTTACTGAAGAAACTTTTCCTGGATGTGAGGGACAAGACTGTGAAGATTATAACCTCTTATGATGAGCGCGGGCTGCTGGGCCTCGCGTTCCATCCAGACTTTAAGAACAACAGCAGATTGTTCATTTACTATAGCGTGCCCTTGAGGCCGGGTGCACCTGCCAGCTGGAACCATACAAACCGCCTATCCGAGTTCAGGGTTTCAAAAGATGATCCAAACAGGGCAGATCCAAGCTCAGAGAAGATCATCATGGATATCGATATGCCCTATCTGAATCATAACGGCGGCCAAATTTACTTCGGCAATGATGGATATCTCTACGTACCAACGGGCGATGGCGGAAGGGCAGATGACACAGGCATTGGCCATACACCTGTGATAGGAAACGCCCAGGACCTGACGAATCCTCTGGGGAAGATTCTCAGAATCGATGTTAATAATGCAAGCGGCGGAAAGCCTTACAGCATACCTCCTGATAATCCATTTCTGGGCAATAAGACCGCTATGCCTGAGATATATGCATATGGCTTCAGAAATCCGGCCACAGCATCAATTGATCCTCAGAGCGGCCTTTTATTTGTGGGAGATGGCGGCCAGGAGCTGTTTGAAGAGGTAGATCTGGTTTTTCCGGGAGGCAATTATGGATGGAATATCAGGGAAGGCACACATTGTTTTAATCCAGACCATCCAAAGCAGCCATCGCTCGAATGCAGAACTGCCGGCTACAGGAATGAATCTCTATTAGGGCCAATAGTCGAGCTCGGCCATGATATAGGACAAGTGGTAGTTGGCGGACTTGTATATCGCGGCAAGGCGATGCCCGATTTCCAGGGGCGCTATATCTTTGGGGACTGGAGCTCTTATAATCCACTTGATAACGGCACTTTGCTGGTAGCCACGCCGCCCTCTGGCCAGAATTTAAGCTTAACTTCCGCCAGATCTGCAGAGAATATTACCCCTTCCGATATAGCGATGTGGACAACAGAAGCGATCAGGGTTACGACCAATCCTAATGGAAGGATCAACGCCTACGTAAGAGGCTTTGGAGAAGATGCAGACCATGAGCTGTATGTGGTGACTTCAGATATAGGAGAGCTGACAGGAACGACCGGCAAGGTTTACAAGATAATTCCTGCCGGAAACGCTACTGTGCAGCATAGCGGCCAAGGGATGCTATGAAAAGATCTGCTTCATTATATTTCATCGCCCTGCTCACATATCTCATCGTACTATCATGCTCAACTCAGATGTATCCAGGTACAGCGCAGGCTAACGCTGCCTCAATAATGCCATCCGATGCTGCCTCGTTAACGCCACCCAATATTACCTCACCGCCAAATCTTACGCTGAAGCTATTTGCCGATGATCTCACTGCTCCAGTTCAGATCGTCAGCCCGGATGATGGCACAGGGCGAATGTTCATCGCAGATCAGGCAGGTCTGATCAGAGTAATAGCCAGAAACGGCACCCTCCTCAAAGATACCTTGCTGGATTTACGCATGCGGACTATAGGGCTAAATCCAAGCTATGATGAGCGAGGTCTTCTAGGCATAGCGCTTCATCCTGATTTTAAGAATAACAGCAGGATCTTCGTTTTCTACAGCGCCCCACTAAGGCCAAGTGCACCTAATGGCTGGGACCATACCGATCGTCTGTCAGAGTTCAATATTTCCAATGATAATCCCAATAGAGCAGATCCTAATTCAGAGCACATCATCATGGAGGTGGATCACCCCGAGACCAACAATAATGGAGGCGGCATTATCTTTGGACCTGACGGATATCTGTATATTCCAACAGGCGATGGAGGAGGATCGGATGATGTAGGCATAGGCCATGCACCTGAAGGCAATGCCCAGAACCTAACGACGTTGCTCGGAAAGATCCTGAGGATAGATGTGGATAACGCAAGCCTTAATAAGCAATATAGTATACCTTCCGACAACCCTTTTTTAGGTGTGGGGAATGCACTTCCTGAGATCTTCTCCTATGGCTTCAGGAACCCAAGCATCTCTTTTGATGCCAGCGGCAACGGAAGTCTCTTTGCAGATGATCCCGGACAGATGCGATGGGAGGAGGCAAATAGGGTCACCAAAGGCGGCAACTACGGCTGGAATATCAAGGAAGGGTCATATTGCTTCAATATCCAAGATCGATCTATACCTATCACCAGCTGCAGAAACATTGGATATCTTGGAGAGCCCTTAATTGATCCCTTTATCGAGTACAGCTATGACCTCGGCCAGCCGATAGTCGATGGATTTATTTACAGAGGTGCAATTGTCCCCGGCCTTTTTGGACGCTATATCTTCGGATATAGGAGTAAAAGCTACAATAAGCCTGAAGGCGGGATGATGGCTGCAGCCCCTCAGCCGTCCGGTGGAGAATGGAATGCTGAAGATCTCAGGATCAATATCAGCGCTTATGTGCTTTCCATCGGAGAGGGCTCTAATCGAGAGCTATATTTGCTGACATCTCAAATGCAGGGACCAACTGGGAGTACAGGAAGGGTATACAAGATAGTCCCCCGCAACTCATCTGGATAAACTCATCCCAGCATCAGCACTCTGCTCATACAAAACTTATTTATTCTTTCCAGCCTGATAAATTAATGAAAAATTTTGATCTGAAATATGTGTGGATAAAATGGAGATATATAATATGGTAAAATATATTTTTTCAGTTGTAATAGTACTACTGATATTATTGAATCTGCAGCCATTTTCTGCTGCTCAAGGAGGAATGAATAACACGAATAATGCCCAGACGATCGGCCAATCGCAGGGATCCAATGCATCTCAGGCAGATCTGACGAATGCGAACTCTCCCCTGGCTGCCGGGTTCAATGGAACTAAATCAATCACCAAGCTGACCCCGCCATCAGGCTCGTTTAATCCAACCATAGGAGTGAGAGTAGTTGCCGATGGACTCACCGCACCAATGACTGCCGCCTCGCCCAACGATGGCACAGGCAGGTTATTCATAGTGGATCAGGTTGGAACTGTCAGGATACTCTATGCCAACGGCACTTTCCTGAAAGATCCCTTCCTGGATATCAGCGGCAAGATGGTCAAGCTAAGCCCAGGCTATGATGAGCGCGGTCTGCTAGGTCTCGCATTTGATCCTGATTTCAAGAATAACAGCAGAGTGTTCGTTTACTACAGCATTCCTCTTAGATCGAGCGCATCGAAGGATTGGAACCATACGAACCAGCTATCGGAGTTCACAGTATCCAAGAATAATCCAAACAAGGTAGACATGGACTCTGAGAAGATGATCATGCAGGTGGATCTTCCCTACATGAACCATAACGGTGGTCAGATACGCTTTGGCCCTGACGGCTACCTGTATATACCAACGGGCGATGGCGGGAGGGCAGATGACACAGGAATCGGCCATACACCCGTTATAGGCAACGCCCAGGATCTGACAAAACCCCTAGGCAAGGTTCTCAGAATCGATGTTAATAATGCAAGCGGCGGAAAGCCTTACAGCATACCCTCCGATAACCCATTCTTGAGCAATAAATCTATACAGCCTGAGATATATGCCTACGGCCTAAGAAATCCCGCGTTTGCTTCATTCGATGCTTCAAGCGGCCTTATGTTTGTCGGCAATGCAGGACAGGAGCTGTTTGAGAGCATATACATAATCGTCAAGGGAGGCGATTACGGTTGGAACATCAGAGAGGGCACTCACTGCTTTGATCCAAATAAGCCAGCACAACCGCCGGCCAACTGTAGAACAACAGGCTATACCGGCGAACAATTGATCGGTCCAATAGTCGAGCTTGGGCACGATATCGGACAGACGATCGTTGGAGGATTTGTCTACAGAGGCAAGGCACTGCCTGATTTCCAGGGACGCTATATCTTCGGGGACTGGAGCTCCTATACTCCGCTTGACAACGGCACTTTGCTTGTTGCCACTCCGCCATCGGGATGGAAGTGGAGCATGCCCGCGACAGCTAACAGCTTGACGCCATCGGATGTCCAGATGTGGCCGACTGAAGTGATCAGAGTAGCCGGCAACTCAAGCGATCGAATAGGCGCTTATGTGCGTGGCTTCGGAGAGGACTCCGATCATGAGATTTATATCATGACAAGCCAGAACGGCGGGCCTTCGGGAGCTACAGGCAAGGTATACAAGATAGTGCCAGCAAATGCCGCTATGTGAGTAGCAAGCAAATTTGGGAAGGCATACCATATGCCATTCCTTAATTTATGGCTCTTCTATATGAATGATAATCTGCATTAGTTAATTTGCTATTCTGGACCGAAGAGCGGTATCCAATAAATTGAGATAGAAAAGAGGATTATAAAGCGATCTTCTATTGTCTCAGGGTATGATGAATCCAGATTATCCACAAATGTATCTTTTTCAAATCTTTATAATAAAATTATATGAATGAGATGAAGATATATCCTATTATCTCATAAGCTTCAAATAGATGTAATCCGATAGCAAAGCAATTTATCTATAATAGATATTAGGTATAAAAAGATAGTTATGCAGACCTAGGGGATGGTTGTTATGATCAGTAAGATAGAAACCAAGAAGTTATTATGGCTAATTCCCATAGCCATGCTAGCCTCGATATTGACGGCAACGGCAGCTCCAGATCTCTACGTAAGCGAGTTCTCAATGAATCCTGACACGCCTGTTCAGGGAAGCCCTGTCTCAGTGCGAATAGGGGTTTATAATCAAGGGAATTCTCCTTCAGGGCCCTTTACTGTAGAGTGGTGGCCCGGTGAGAATTACCAGCAGCCGGCACACAC
>JBHGAU010000019.1:0-40283 GCA_041946675.1 Methanotrichaceae archaeon
GAGCAGCGAAGGATGCACCGATGGCTATGAGCTCTTTTGTGCGTTCATCCATTTTCGTTACCTCTCTTTAGGTTAAAGATCAAACCGCAATACGTATTCGACGGTTGTGGTTGAGCTTTTATCCCTATTTGGTTATATTCATATATGCGCATATATGAATGTTATGGTTCAGATACTAGAGCCTAGGAATTAATTCTCAACAGTGCGTGATACCAGCCGATTCAGCCAAAATATGCTGGCCATTATTATCCCCATTCCGCAGATTTGTATCCATAACAGTTCTTCCTGCAGCACAACGCTGCCTGAGATTACAGTAACTACAGGGATCAGATTCAAAAAGGTCGCACATATCGTTGCCCCGAGCCTTTTTGCGGCATAAATATAGAAGAAATACGCGAAAGCTGAGCAGAAGACTCCAAGGAAGAATAGGTTTGCCATAGATGAAAATGAGACATCAGCGAAGGAGGGCCATCTTGCCACCTCCGGAATGACAAATGGAATAAACAGAAATATGCTGGACAGCGATTGGTAGGTGATTATGACAATGCTCGGATATCTTTTATTGATCTTTTTATTTATGGATGTATAAACTATCCAGCAGAGCATGGAGCCGATCATGAGCAGATTGCCCAAGAACCGAGCAGACGAAAAGTCTATCTGGCCATTGACTGACACCACCAGATAGACCCCAATCATCGATAGCAAAAGGCACAGAACCATATTCCGAGTCACCTTCAGCCGGAAAAATAATGCTTCGCTAATCAGGGTAAAGATGGGCAGGGCAGCGATGATCATGGATGCATTTGAAGCCGTAGTGTACTGAAGGCTGGTGTTCTCAAAGATGAAGTATAGGACTAACCCAAAAAAGCCAGCTGAGGCGATAGCTCCCAGATCCCTCGGGGCCACCATTCGCAAAGCCCCAGAATACTTAGCCAGAGGGATCAGAGTGGCAGCTGCAATGAGCTGCCGGAATAAAGCAATGGTTGCTGGCGGAATCTGAGTAATTACAACCTTGGTGCTTATATATGACAGGCCCCATAATATTACCGTCAGTATCATTAGCAAGAGAGCAAGATAGCGCTCTCTTTTATCTTGCTGTAAATCCTTCAAATGTAATCTTTAAATATTTATTTTTTCGGTTACCTTTGCCAGGAAAGCCTTTCGTTCCTCATCAGACATTCCAGAGCTGCCTTGCTCCACCAGGATGGAAACCATATTCGTTACAAAATCGATCCGCTTCTCTTTTTGGATAGCTGGGAGCATAGTGCTCAGACAATGGGGCATCATCTTTGTCATCATTTGAGGCATCATAGACCCTTCCCCTTTCATATCGTTAGCCATCATGCCCATCATCACCTTTGGCATGAACCCCATTACCGCCTTTGACACAAATCCCGTCATGTTAACACGCTCACATTTTTTTTTAGCGTTATATCTATTCTACTTGAGTATATGTATCAATTTATTCGCATATATGACTATTCAATTAGGCATATTTTGCCGCTAACCTTCAGGTTAAGATGCTAAACAGTTAATTGGATTTAATGAAATAGAGTTATATTGCATTAGATGATATCAAATACTTCCAGTGTATCACTGTGATTTAGTAAAATCCAGAAAATCTTATATATGAATAAATTGATGTTATTTGCAAAAGGATATAAGAGAGACTGCAGCTGAAAAGGCGGAGGCAATAGGAGATAAAGAAAAATGTCATCAGACGATAAAACATGCAAATGCTCCGATGCATGCTGCGAAGCCGAGAAGAGCCTGATGCGGCTGATGGGCGATCAAGAAAGAGCCAGAGAGCGATGCCTCCGAATTTGTGATCTCATGGATAAAATAGACGAAGAAGAACTGAATAACGAGATCAAGATATTTAAGGCAGTTGCAGATCCCACTAGGCTCAAGATTCTAAAGCTTTTAACTGGAGGCGAACTCTGCATCTGTGATATAATGATCGCTTTAAAAAAACCGCAGTCATCTATATCACATAATCTATCGATATTGGAAGATGCCGGTCTGATAAAAGAACGAAAAAGCGGAAAATGGTGTCATTACAGATTATCGGATGGAGCAGTCATAGAAATGATCAATTTGGCGAAATTAATGAAAGAAAAATGATGTATTATAATATTTAAATAATTATGGGGATGGAGGCTGAATAATGCTAAAGGTAAGTCCGCATCCGGATTATCCTCCTGAGGAGGGCAGATACCTCAGAGGAAATGATAATTCTCCTGTTGCGGTGGCCATTATCTTGAACACCGATGCAGATAAGATCCCGCCTGAAATCGAACGGCTTGTAAGAGCCGGGATAGAAAGCGGCGCAGCACTTTCTGGAACGGTGCAAACGGAGAATATCGGATTTGAGAAGATTGTATGCAATATTGTCGCTAATACAAATATACGTTACTTGGTACTCGGCGGGCCAGAATCCGAAGCGCACTT
The DNA here is from genome assembly GCA_041946675.1 of Methanotrichaceae archaeon. Classification (GTDB taxonomy): domain Archaea; phylum Halobacteriota; class Methanosarcinia; order Methanotrichales; family Methanotrichaceae; genus CAWBKV01. The sequence goes on from JBHGAU010000019.1 coordinate 2,452, forward strand.
AACCGGAGATGCTCTGAAAGCTTTTGTTTCAAATGGCGTTGATGGTAAAAAGCGCATTATTGGAACGAATGCGCCCCATCCATTCCTATTCAATTTGCCGATGGAATTCATCGAACGTTTCAGAAGACAGGTTACGCTAATTGATCTTCAATTTAAGGAAGATCCAGACACAATTAGAAAAGCGGTATGGTCGTGTTATCAGGAAGAACCAGTAGATTTCTATGGTTATTCTTTATGCGATCCAGGTGCCTACCCGGAGCCGCCTCTCGGCGGCAGGATAACCTGGCGGGTCACTCAGCCGTGGTCTGAACCTGGAGATGAAAAGGAACGTGAGGCGTTGGAAAAAGTTAAAAGGCAAATGGAGCTGCTGAAATCGAGGATGGCTAAGAAATAGAGGGATAACTAATGAATTGCGATGGATACTTTGAGAAAGTAGCGCCTCAATGGGATAAGATGCGGGAGAGCTTTTTTTCAGAAGCTGTGAGGGAAAAAGCTCTCTTTGTAGCAGATGCAAAGCCGGGCAAGATAGCGGCAGATATCGGATGCGGGACAGGCTTCATTACGGAAGGGCTAGTTCAGAGGGGACTTAAAGTTATAGCAGTCGATGGCTCACAGGCTATGCTTTCCGAAATGAAGATGAAGTTCTCTGGTATTGGTTCAATAGATTACAGATTGGGTGAGTCCGGAATGCTGCCGATCCAGGATGGGATCTTGGACTTTGCTTTCGCCAATATGTACCTGCATCATGTTGAAGCTCCTGATAAGGCGATCAAAGAAATGGCGAGAGCCTTAAAGCCTGGAGGTAAACTTGTGGTGACAGATCTTGATGAACATGACTTTGAGTTTCTAAGGCGTGAGCATAGCGATCGTTGGATGGGATTTAAAAGAGTTGATATCAGAAGATGGTTTGAGGAAGCAGGTCTTAAGGATATTATCGTTGATTGTGTAGGAGAAAACTGCTGTGCAGAATCCTCATGCGGAAGGGAACAAGCGAAGATCAGCATATTTGTAGCTTATGGTCAAAAAGCGGAAGATCAATAATACGTGAGCACCAATAAAGTTTGGGAGATTCTGGGCTTTCAATCGCTGTTATCATTCCAATTCGCCCCTTTCCTCAGTCAAGGAGATCCCTTTGACCTTGAAAATTCCGCAGCCTATCAGGATTGCAAGGCCCGCAGAGATTATTATTGTACCTATAAGAACCGTTTCGAGGCTCAGCTCGGCACTAAAGCCAAATATGCCGGCTATACCTGGAGCGATAACCAGAGCAGATCCGGCCAAAACTAGAAAAAGGCCTTTCACCAGTTTTTTCTCCTTCAGCGAGCTGACAGACTGCTTCTTCGATCCCTCTTTTTCCAGAAGATACATGTTCTTTTTATATTCAAGATAGTAAATAAAACCTAGCAGCGGAAGCCCCTCGATCAAGAGTATGTTCACAGTCCAGCTATCCATTATAATCTCCTGAAAAGAAACTCAGACTAAAATGAATAAATATTTGCATATAGGCAATCTTTGCGGATTTCTATGGCGATATAAACGAAAAAGTAGCTTTGGTTCAATATGATAAAGAGCCATACATTTGCATTTAAACCAGGAGATACGCCATCTATTAACAAAAAATAACCAAGATATCCATGATTCAAACTCACAAAGTTCAAATTATATATCTGCTGGCGGCAACCTTCTGTCTGACTGCATCAGCCTTAGCTGTGGCCAATTTCTCCATTGAAGGTCATCTTGAAGGGAATTCGACAATGGAGCTGCCGTCACACTTCAATAATAGCAACACTAATGATACTTTGCAGAACGGAGTCAATGAAAACGAATCTTCGGACAACCTGAGCTCTAGGAATTATACAGCGATCGCTCCCGAAACTGCTGAGGCGAATGTAACTGTTTCCAATAAACCCAAAAAAGCCGAAGTAGCAACATATGTGTACAACGACGACGATGATTCATTGGATGTATCTCTTTACATAGATTCTGTGCCGAAAGGCAAAGCCACCGTCTCTAAAGGAGAGCAGCAAACCTTCGGGAACTTCTCTTTGACTTTGGGCTTTCACAGGTTCAAAATAGTCTGGGAAGATCCCAGCCCCAAAAAAGTATACGAATCGGAGCAGAACGAGGAGATTAAGGGCGACGATGCCGTCATACTCTACACTACTGAGCACAGGGAACCCGAAGAGCATGACCTGACGGTAAGCGTGAAGAATGAGAACGATAAGAAGACTACTGCATATTTATATATCGACGGGATTTACGAGAGCGACAAAGAAATATCCGAAAGCAGTACGGATGATTTCAGCAGCGTTTCAGTAAAAGAAGGCACTCATGATATATCCTTAAAATGGCTTGACCCTTATACAAACGATGAATATGAGGTGAAGAAGCGCATCACTATTGAAGGGGATGCAAACGTCATCTTCGTTGCAAGCAAAGGGACATCTTTTTCAGATAATGGCAAATCAATAGATACGACAGATTATGCAACTCCAGAGGGAAATACGAATTATGAGAGCACAGGAACATCTTCTGGGAGTTCCGCTTTCAGCGGTTATACAGATCATGGCAGGATCAATAGCAGCTCAACAAATGATTCTGCAATAAGCAGCACCGCAAATAATGTGGCCGACAACAGCTCTGAAGCTGTAAATACCAGCAATACGACAGCAGATACAATTGCCGACATTGACGGCTCAACTGAAGGGATTTCTAACAATACATTTGATCCCACTGCCATCAAAACCCTAAGCGCGAAAGAAAGCCCAATTGATGAAAATAAAAAGCCGCAGGATACCGGCTGGGAAGATGTCTCCATAATTTACCCTCTTGTGCTTGTGGCGGCCATTTATTTTGTGTTAAGGCATTGAATATGCGGCTTGCCTACTCCTTAGTCCTAATATTTGTGATTCTCCCAGCGGCAGCATCAACCTCTTGGGGAGATTCGGTATCGGGAAATCTGCACTGGGGAGAAAACCTGAGCCTTGATGGCTACAGGCTGGTGTTAGCCGACTTCTCAAAGGAAAGCACTCAACCGGCGGTTCTGCTCAAGCTCTACAGGGAAAGTACTCTGGTAATGCAGCAGCCACTAAGCCAGGGAGAGAATTTCACGTTCAATGATAACGTTGTAGCTGAAGTAGATGGCATAACGATACCCTTTCGCTCTGAAGGGTACGAAGAGCCGTCTGCCGAGGTCAGGCTCGGACTTTATGCGTCTCCTAATGTCCAGCTTCATCTGATCGCCGATAAAGAAGCCTACGAGCCGGGTGAAGAGATACGATTAAGCCTTATGGCAGAAAACCAAGGGACAGAGGATGCCGAAAATATCAGGATCAACCTCTCTTCACAGCCAGAGCAGTTTCATTTTACCGACGGAATTTCAGTCCTGAATGCAGGAAACTCAACATATTTTGGAGAAGGCGATGAGCAAAAATGGATTCGTCTAAAGGCACCGCTTCTTCCGGGCTACAAGACGTTCCAGGTAAGGGCTGTTGCAGAGTATTTTGGAAAAGACGGCAAAGAGCATCTATCCAAAGTGTACTGTATATTTCGCGTTGCCGGTCTGCTTATGATCCATAAGAGTGTCGAGGAGACTATGCTTCCCGGCAGATCGTATCCCGTTATTCTATCGCTTAGGAATCTGGGAACAGATATCGTTACTTTGGACTTGGCAGACTCGATCACAGATGAATTCCAGACCGATACCGGCCTGAAATGGAATCTCAGTTTGGTACCTGAACAGACGAAAACCATCAGCTACATGATCAAGCCAAAAAGACCGGGGGCTGGTCTTGTCCTACCGTCTGCTGCTGCAACTTATAACCTCGGTAAGGAGCGTTATGAGATCAGATCAGAGGCGCCATCGGTAGATGTCTTTGGACCTTTTCTTGAGGTGAATAGACAGATCAGTTCATCTGCAGTCAATCCAGGAGATAAGATCGAGGTATCTACTGAGATAGCCAACAAAGGCAATCGAACTGTTCGAGTGCTATTGAACGAATCAATTCCGGGCTGGGCAAGGTTCGAGGGTGGTAAGACCAGATTGAGTAAGCTTCTATCTCCCGGCGAGGCAGCTTATTTAAGCTACCGCCTCTCATGCGATCGGCCTGGAAGCTATGTATTGCCGGAGACCACTGCGTTATATATCGATGCCAGAGGGGATCGATACAATGTTAGCTCTCCTGGCCTTCAGATCGTCATCCTTGAAGATAAGCCGCCAGCTAAAGCAGTCGTCGAAATGGCGCATTCAGTTCAACATAACATCTCAGCAGATAATGGCTCATCACCGAGTGTCAAGGGAAGCTCGAAGATCTTCGATTCATTATTTTCCCTTTTAGGCTTATCTGCGGCCTTCTTGATTCTTGTTTACCTCATAATTGAGAAGTTAATTTAAATTGAATCCAAGAATTAGCCGTTCGAAGCCTGAAGATCAACGGTCACGAAAAATAGAAATTAAATATATAAAAGAATTTATTTCTTGCTCATGCAGGGAGACGTCATCTTCATGCCCATATCTGAAGCAACTGGGCAGGTTGTGCACATACAGTCCATCTTCTCTGCCATGGCCATCTTCATTGGCATCATGCTTTCATTCATGTTGCAGAACAGTCCCATTTTTTGAGGTGGCATATTGCACTCCGTTGTCATGCTACAGCTCTTCATGGTGGTACAGTCATGACACATACACATGCCCATCATCTTCTCCATCATCATCATCTTCTCGGACTCGGGCATGTTGTTCATCATTTCATTCATCTTCTTGGAATTGTTCATGTTCATCATTTTGCTTCACCGGATACCTTCCATTCTTTTTAAGCATTTAAGCAGTTGCAAAAAGGCAAATCTTGCCTGTTATAATCGGAAATTATTAACAAATAGAATAGATTATGTCCATATTTTATCCTATAATCGCAATAAAAATTGGCAAATTACAGATTTGATTGTTATGGAACAAAAATGTATTTACTATTGCGGCAATAATCCTGGAAAGCAGTCAAAATCAGCCGCAAGGTGCCAATAGCTCGTTGTTCTTGTAGGTTTGATTTATAAAGGAAGTATCCAGCGTGCTATTGATATCCAGATTGCCTTTTAGAATCTTCAGATTCACTAGAGAGTCATACAGGTATGCCAGATCTGCCCTTATCGGACGCAGGGTGGCGTAAGAGACTCCCCATTTGAAGCAGAGATCCATAGTACTCTTGTTGATATTTATCTGGTCGCCGCAGGTTGGAACTGTCATGTTGTGGTTCTTGTCGATGAAAAATCCGGACCCCACATAGCTGTCGGTCAGCTCCTGAACGGCCTTCGGATACTTCTCGATGAAATTCCTGTTGAGAATCAGGACGCAGCAAGTCTCATTCTTCCAGATATCCTGTGACCGCAGAAGCATCTTTCCTCTGCCCGCCAGCACATCCTGCGCGCCGATATACTGCTCCGCGACATATCCCTTGATATCTCTGCTATTAAGGGCTGAAGACATCTTCTCCGGAGCCAGCTCCACCAGGTGAATGCCCCCTAAAGCCGTATCATTTTTGAAGGCTCTGTATAGCAGAATAGTATCAGTTGAAGCGCGCTGCTGGACCGCGACCTTCTCCCCTTTTAGATTATCGAGAGATAATATGTCATTAGCGACGATCAGAGCATTTCCATGTCTGTGGCTTTTGGAGACAATTTGAAGGGGCTGTCCTGCCTCCGCTTCTTCCAGATCCAATGCTGCAGGCAATGTAGCACCCTGGATTGTGCCTGACCTGAGGGCTTCTATAAGATCATTGTAAGTTTCGAACTTCAACAGCTTAAATTTTGAATATTCAAAGTTTGGACCATACAGTTTGTCCATAACAACTATATCGAGGGAATGGACTGTCGGCACATATCCGAGCCACAAGGCCGGGACTTTTTCAACCTCTTGCTGACTGCTGCCGAAAAGATTGCCGAATATATTCCAGTCCCATCCCAGAACAGGAATTGCTTGAGCTAATGCCAAGAAAAAGATAATCGCCATAAAATACGCTTTTCTCACTTCTATTGCCTCTTCTTTTAACACAATATCAATTGGATTCGTAATTTTAAGTCAAACGGAGTGTAGATCAGGCCGCTATCGGCCCGATCATAAAGTGCTTCGCGGTTTTGTGCCCACCAAAGGAAACGGCATTTTGAGAACTATCTCATTACATGCTATTCTGCCACCACCTCCACAGCATCAGGAACCAATCCGAATAGGCTCTGGCGAGCATCCTGGAAATAGAAGCGCTCCTGAAGGATATCTTGTTCCTTTAGTCTGTCCAAGGCGTATCTGACAGTCCTGGGTGGAAGATATGTCTCCGCTACGATATCTTTCTGGGTCAGAAAGGCCCCTGATTCCAGCACTTTGAAGACAAGCTTTGCCGATGGCGGCAGGTGCTCTATCTTCAGGCTGTTCAGCTCATTTTTGGTTTCGGCAAAGTCGATCCCTCATTTTATTTATTCACCGATTCGAGCTATCATGCAAAGTATTATTAAGCCTTTTATTACGGCAATTTTGGCATCGTTGAATACATTTTTTGAATATTTCCGCCAATAACTTGGGTTATCCTCAAAGTAAGTTACTTTGGATAAGGGAAAACAGTACAGCATAAAGGCCAATGAAAAATATCAGTACACCCATAACCCTGGTTAAAAGGTTCAACCTGGAGATGGCTCGATCCATCAGCAGATCAGTACCTACACTCAGCACTAGCCACCATATGGATGAGCCCAAGAAAGTCCCCGATACCACCAGGACAATGCCAAGTTCGTTATCTTTTATTCTTGTGACCCCCAAACCAGTAAATGCCGCCATGAAGAATAGCACTGTGGCAGGATTAGCAATAGTCAAGAAAAAGGTGGAGATGCATGCATTTAATATGTTCTTTCCATCCATTCTTCCTTTGGTTTCGTATGTTTTGGAGATAAATATGTGCAGTCCGATGAGACATATGGCCATGCCTCCAATCAGCCTCGACCAGAGCTGGTAGTGAATGATCAGGTTGGATGCAAATTCCAGGCTTAAGATTGCCACAGCTGCATAGATAGCGTCAGCGGTTGCTGCACCAATTCCCGATGCAAGACCTCCAAGACGCCCACTTATTATAGTGCGATGTATACATAGCAGGCTTATAGGGCCCACTGGTACGGCGACTGCCAGGCCCATAAGCAGGCCCTGCAAGAAAAGATCGAGACTTGTGTCCACGACTAAGCCCTTAAGTTGCTGTTGATTAACTATAAGCAAGCGATAGCGTTTTTGAGGTGCAAAGCTCTTGACAGGCTATAAATCCTGCTATTGAAGCAATCTTTGCGAGTTTCTACATAAATATATACAGCAGGATATATGTCTCGATGTAATTATGCAATGGCTCTATCGGTTCGGCCAAAAGAGGTGATGTCGGGAGTCTGCAGAATAAAATGCAAGACATAATTTCAAATTATCCGTACAGCGGCTGCAGAGCAGATAAATGATTTATTTGAAATGAGGTGATTTTATGGCAAAGACAAGAAATATCGCAATATATGGAAAAGGCGGCATTGGAAAATCTACAACTGCATCCAACATCAGCGCAGCATTGTCTGAAGAAGGATACAAAGTTATGCAGATCGGCTGCGACCCTAAGAGCGATTCAACAAACACGCTCCGAGGCGGAAGATTTGTACCCACGGTGCTTGATACCTTACGTAGCGGCAAAAGGGTGGAGACAGATGAAATAGTTCACGAAGGCTTCAACGGTATCCTGTGCATCGAAGCGGGCGGCCCTGAGCCTGGCGTCGGTTGTGCCGGCAGAGGTATCATCACTGCAATAGATCTTCTCAAGCAGAGGAACGTCTTCGATGAATATAAGCCCGACGTGGTCTTCTTCGACGTATTGGGCGATGTAGTCTGCGGAGGCTTTGCCATGCCTATCAGGGAAGGCGTGGCTGAGCAGGTTTATACCGTCAGCTCATCTGACTTCATGTCCCTATACGCCTCCAACAACCTCTTCAAGGGCATCAAGAAGTATGCCAACAGCGGCGGAGCCCTTTTCAGTGGCATAATTGGCAACTCTATTAATCTGACAATCCACGAAGATATCATTGAAGATTTCGCTGCCAATACAAAGGCAACTATAGCTGGGTTCGTACCTCGTTCCCTGACCGTGGCCAAGTCCGAGCTTCAGGGCAAAACTACCATTGAGGCCGAGCCAGATTCTGAGCAGGCCGAGCTCTATCGGCATCTTGCCAAGAATATAATCAATAATGAGAAGAGGTACGTACCCGGCCCATTGGGCGTCGATGAGCTGAAGGCCTGGGCAGAAAGCTGGCACGATAGGCTCCTCAAACATAACCAGCAGCAGAGTCATGAACCGATGAAGAGTGAGCTCAGCTACTATTCACTGAAGCCGGATAACGCAAATGCAAAGGTGAGCGGAAATGAGTGAAGCCGTACCGCAAGTCGCCTAGAAAAGGAGGTACGATAAATGCACGAGCCTGATTTCACCAAATTTGACGACCATGACGATTATCGCATCGACTTGAAGAAGAACACATGTCCAAGCAGGGAGGAGCGTCTGAGTGTTGCTGTGAAGAATTATTACGGCTCCATGAGCAACCTGGTGAAGCAGACCCGAGAGAAGACAATCACGCAGCCGGAACGCTGCTTTGAGCAATCGGGGGCTTGCGCTCTAACCATCATCGCTCACCGCATCATCAGCATAAGAAATGCCGTCACGCTCAACCATTCGCCCATCGGGTGTTCTGCAGGTGAGCATACTACCCACGAGCTGTTCCGGCATATTCCTGTCTCTGACGGCAGGCCAGCAAATTTTAGCCTGCATAGCGTGAGCACCAACCTGACTGAAAAAGAGATCGTGTACGGCGGCACAGAGAAGCTTCGCAAAGCCCTCAAAGAGGTAGACAATCGCTATCATCCAAAGGCGATCTTCATCCTGACCTCCTGCGCATCGGGCATCATCGGCGACGATGTGGAAGGTGTTGTGGCCGACGTCCAGCTGGAGGTCAAGGCCAAGATCGCGCCCATTCACTGCGAGGGCTTTCGATCCCGCGTCCTTCAGACCGGCTACGATGCCATGTGGCATGCAATATTGAAGTACATCGTGGAAGAGCCGAAAGAAAACCAGGAAGACCTGGTGAATGTCACCAACATGTTCTCCTACACCTGGCGGGACAAGGCCGAGATTACGAGGCTGCTCGGGAAGCTGGGGCTTCGGGCTAACTTCGTGCCCGAGTTTGCCTCCGTCGAGGAGCTGGAGATCATGTCCGAAGCAGCTGTTACAGCGCCGTTGTGCATCTCCTTCGGGGACTATATAATGAAGGGCCTCGAGCAGATATACGGAGTCCCCTATTTCAGGGATGTCGTGCCAATGGGCATCGCGAATACTGATAACTGGCTTCGCAGGATCGCTCATTTCACAGGCAAGGAGGATATTGTCGAGAAGGTTATCGAAGAAGAAAATAGGATCATCCGTCCAAAATTCGATAACCTGAAAAACGACTTCGAGGAGGTGCGGCGGAGACTGAAACCGAATGGTGAGAAGCTCACTGCCATAGGAGCCGTAGGCCAGGGCAGAGTGCTTGCACATGCTGGCTTCTTGAACGAGCTGGGCTTCGAGGTATCAGGCGCCTGCGCAGTCGATTACGATACACTGGCCACGGATATCTATGATGCTCTTATAAAGGAGATTGGCGACTTCGTGGTGCTCATTTCCACCTTTCAGGCCGCAGATTATGTCAACCTTTTCCATAAGCTCGACCCAGACCTGATTCTGCAGGCGCCATTTAAGGGCGGAAAGTATGAAACTCAAAAGGCAATGGCTACCATCCACTTCCTCAGGGGAGACCATCATCCCTCCAGGACTCAGGTGGGCTACACCGGCGCCATCGCCTATGGCAACATGTGTCTGAGATCATTCAAGAACATGGCCCTCTCCCAGGTCATATCTGAGACAAATGAGAATCCATACAAGGCCTGGTGGTATGACGTCGACCCACTTTACTTTGTGAAGGATAATCTCCAGGCCGCCAAATTAGCGATACCAAAAGCACACAATGGCAAAGGCTGTGGGAATAGGTGCAGATCATCCGCTTGCATTGGGGGAGGGGATGCCGACCTATGATTGAGGAGATAGTTTTGGAGAGCAAAAGCATCTCCGAGGAGCCTGCTGAGGTGAACGTTCTGGAATCGCCCAGACACTCCTGTGCCCTGGGAGGAGCCTATGCAGCAGCCAGTGCGATTCGTGGAATCATCCCAGTCCTGCATTCAGGTCCCGGTTGCAGTTGGGCCAACTTCTTTGGGCTTGTGGCCGGTAGCGGCGGAGGTGCTTTAGGCGATTTCGGCGCAATGATCACTCCATGCACTTACCTTCTTGAGAAGCACGTAGTCTTCGGTGGCGAGGAGAAGCTAAAGGAATTGCTGTCGTCGACGAACAAGCTAATGAATTCCGAACTGCTTGTGGTCATTCCAGGCTGTATTCCCAACATGATCGGTGACAACGTGCCTCAGATTGTTAGCGAATTCAATGAGTACCACGATGTACCGGCGATATATGTGGAGACGTCCGGCTTCACCGGAAACTCCTACAAGGGCTACGAATTATTCCTGGATGCTGTCATTGGGCAGTACCTGAAGAAGCCAGAACAGGTGAAGAAAGGCAGGGTAAACATCCTGGGGATCGCTCCATGCCAGCACATCTTCTGGAAGGGCGACCTGAGAGAGATCAAGAGGACCCTTGGGCTAGTGGGTCTCGATGTCAATACCATCTTCGGAGACGTTCAGGGAATTGAACTCGTAAGAAGCATCCCTGAAGCAGAGCTGAATATCGTCATATCTCCGTGGCTTGGAGTCGAAGCCGCCAAGAAGCTGGAGGAAAAGTTCGGCACGCCCTTCATTGTTCAGGAAGGCCTTCCCATAGGGCCAAGGGACACTGAAGCGTTCCTCAGGCGCATAGGCGAAAAGCTCGGCATATCTGAGGAGATTCTGTGTGAGAGCCTCGAACCCACAGTCAAGGAAGCCTTCCAGTTCTTCAACTATGTGGGTGTGGGCCTGTACATGGGACTCACAGACTCCTACTATGCGGTCGTTGCGGAGTCAAATATCGCCATCGGCTTGGTTCGATACCTCACCAATGATTGCGGGTTATTGCCGACGGTCGTCATCGTGACGGATAACCCGCCGCAGGAGTACAGGGAAATCATCCGGCAAAAGCTCACTGAGAATCTGAGCAGTTCGGAGAAACCCGAAATTTACTTTGAGATTGATGCCTACAAAATCGAGAATATACTTGACAAGTACCCAAAGACTGTGATTCTGGGCAGCTCTATGGAGAAGTATCTTGCAGCAGAGAAATATCTAGCCCTGCACCTTACTGTTTCGTTCCCGGCCTACGACCGCCTGCTCATGAGGCGCAGTTACTTCGGATTCTATGGCGGTGTTAACCTTCTGGAGGATCTACTGACTAAATTAGCGTACCCACTGTGAAGCTTGAAAGGAATGGCCACTGTTGCACATCCCTTAAAATTGTTTGTATTTGTTTATTCCACTTGATTTAAAAGGAGGAAGAATATGACAAACGAGGGAATTAGACTAAAAATCGCAATTGGAGCAGTGTCGATAATCCTAATAGGCATTTGCATTCTTGGGATAATAAATGGCGCTGTTTCAAAGGATGAGATGCCGGTTGTGAAGGCAGCCGTTAACAAGGATTGCAGTGGAACTCCATGGTTCGTCGGAGAACAAAAAGGCTTCTTTGAGAAGGCAGGTTTCAAGCTGGATGATGTGGGACAGATTGCATTCACTCAACAGCCTGCAGCCTTTGTAAGTGGACAGATAGACGTCATGGACAATCACCCCGTAGGCATAATCAACCTGATTAAAGGTGGCGCACCAATAATCGCCGTGGCTCAAGGTGGTGATGAGCCCCTTGACGGAGACATAACGAAGATGCATATGCATTGGCTGGTCAGGGATGACAGCCCGATCAAGACTTTTGCCGACATCGGTAAACAGAAGGATAAGGTGAAGATACAAATCGTAGCTAGCGGTGTCTGTTCTGACGTTGAGACCAACGCTCTTCTGAGAAAATACAATATACCTAAAGATAAAATTGAGTACGTAATCTTGCCGGACCCTGAAGCAATTCCTGCTCTCAAACAGGGGCTCATAGATGTTGCTGCACTGCATCCGCCATTCTTTACAGCAATGGAAAAGGAAGGAGGCGTCAGAATCATTGCAACGAGCACAGAAGCCTTTGGACCAGCAGCAGGCCAAACCCTCATCTGCTTCCAAAAAGATTTCATTAAGAACCATCCCGATGCAGTTAGGAAGTTCATCAAGGGATTCAAGGATGCGCAAAGGTGGAGCAACGACAACCGTGCAGAAGCCGGTGATATCACAGCTAAGGCGATAGGGCTGAAGGCTGCTACAGTACACTGGTACAGCCGCAGCGGAAAAATAAATGAGACCGAGATCCAGGCATGGATAGACGCGATGGTTGCAGATGGCACTATCAAGAAGGGGGAGTTCAAGCCATCGGATCTGTACACTACCGAGTTCAAGGATACATGGTGAACATGTCTCTCCTGAAAGGAGGGACTCTAACTTTTTATGGCTTATTGAAAAGGCTGCCGCTATCGTGTATGATTGGCATCATACTGCTGGCTTTGGCTGCAATTGGCCAGCGGACCGATCGACCTGTAGTTGTCAACATCATGATTTTTAGGCTCGCGGACCATTAATCTCTAATAAATCTTTCCATTAGGGCAACATTTGGACTTTTCCACATTAATAAATACAATGCTAAAGGTCGTTAATGTTCAGCAATGAAGGCAAGAAACAAGATCGCCCTGAATGAAAGAGGAGATCTCTCCTCAACAACCGGACCTGAGTTTGCAAAACAAGAGATGACAATATTGGCTATTAGATGTCAAATTTGGGACTTCTGTATCTATTAGCCGATCATTGCTGCTGAAGCTGGGCTCTTGCAGGAATGCGTTAATTTCGAGGTGCTCTAATGTCAAAAAAGATAAGGAACATCGCAATATATGGGAAAGGAGGTATTGGAAAGTCAACAACCTCTTCCAACATCAGTGCGGCGCTGTCTGAACAGGGCCTCAAGATAATGCAGATCGGCTGCGACCCCAAGAGCGATTCCACAAATACTCTTCGAGGTGGAAGGTTCGTTCCTACAGTTTTGGACAAGCTGCGTAGCGGCAAAAGGGTTGAAACAAACGAGATCGTCCACGAGGGCTTCAATGGCATATTATGCGTTGAGACCGGCGGACCCGAGCCTGGAGTAGGCTGCGCAGGCAGGGGAATAATAACAGCTATTGAGATTTTGAAACAGAAGAAGATCATTGAGGAGTTCTCGCCTGATGTGATAATCTACGATGTACTGGGCGATGTAGTCTGCGGAGGCTTTGCCATGCCGATCAGGGAAGGCGTGGCTGAGCAGGTTTATACCGTCAGCTCCTCGGATTTCATGTCTCTTTACGCCTCCAACAACCTCTTCAAGGGCATCAAGAAGTATGCAAAGAGCGGCGGTGCTTTGTTCAGCGGAGTCATCGGCAACTCCATAAATCTGCCCATCCATGAAGAGATCGTACAGGACTTTGCAGCCAACACCAAGGCAACAATTGTCGGGTTCGTGCCGCGTTCCCTGACAGTGGCCAAAGCAGAGCTTCAAGGAAAGACTACCATCGAGGCAGATCCTGATTCTGAGCAGGCTGAACTTTATAGAAATCTTGCACGGCGTATAATAAATAACGAAGATCGATATGTTCCGGTTCCATTGGGAACCGACGAACTGAAGGCGTGGGCGGAGAGCTGGTACGATCGTCTTCTTGAAAATAACAAAAAGCAACAGAACCAGGAACCGGTCAAAAGCGATCTCAGTTATTTCTCATTGAAACCGGATAGTGCGAACGAAAAGGTGAGATAAATGAGCCTGGAAAATGATAATCAGGATCTTTTTGATCCAATCATCAACTTGGATGCCAATACCTGCCCTAACCGCGAGCAACGAGCGCATGGAATAAATGTCTGGTACGGCCAGGCATCAGAGCTTGTAGCTGATGCCCGAGCAGGAAAGCTTCATCCTCACGACCGAAAGTTTCAGCAGACCTCAGGATGCGTATTGAACTTCTACCTGGCGGTGAGGATCAATACAATTAGAGATGCTGCTATAATCTTTCATGCCCCTGTGGGATGCTCGTCTTCCGCTCTGGGATACCGTGAGCTTTTTAGAAGCATTCCTGTATCTTTGGGAAGGCCTTCGAACTACGACCTTCACTGGATTACCACAAACATCAAAGAGAATGATGTCGTCTATGGTGCAGGAAACAAGCTCAAGTATGCCATACAAGAAGCTGAGCGCAGGTATTCTCCGCGAGCTATTTTCATTCTCACCTCATGCACCTCTGGTGTGATAGGCGAGGATATTGAAGGAGCTGTCAATGAGCTTCAGCCTTACATCAAGGCCAGGATCGTACCTGTCCATTGCGAGGGGTCCCGCTCAAGGCTGGTTCAGACCGGGTACGATGCATTCTGGCATGGCGTTTTGAAATACCTGGTCAGGAAACCGGAGAAAAAGCAGGACGATCTGGTGAATGTTGCCTCCATGCTGTCCTACTGCTGGCAAGACCGTCTGGAGATCACCAGGCTTCTTAAGAGGATTGATCTGCGGCCCAACTTCATTCCAGAGTTTGCCACAGTAGAGCAGTTCGAGCAGCTTTCAGAAGCCGCAGTCACCGCTCCGCTCTGCCCGACTTACACCGACTATCTGTCCAAAGGCCTGGAACAGAAGTTTGGTGTGCCTTACTTCCTGTATCCCTCTCCAATGGGTATCGCCAACACCGATGAATGGTTGCGGAAAATTGCCGAATTCACAGGCAAGGAGAAAGAGGTCGAGGTGCTGATAGAAGAGGAGCATAAGAAGTGGCTGCCAAAGCTCAAAGCCATTCGTCAGGAGTTCCTGAACTTCAAAGGCAATGGAGAGAAGGTGAGGATTCTTGGCTCTCTGGGACAGGGAAGGCTGTTGGCTCAGATTCCCTACTTCGACGAGATAGGGGTCAGCGCGCCTGCGGCACTAGCGCAGGATTTCGATAATCTGATACTGGAAGAGATCGAGGATGTGATCGGAAGGGTCGGCGACTTCAAGATCCTGGTCAACACCTTCCAGGCGGCAGAGCAGGGTCACATAACCAGATTGCTGGATCCGGACGTTGCTCTGACCTGCCCATTCCAGGGAGGCGCTTACAAGAGAAACAAAGGCATGACCCGAGTACATTCTCTGAGAAGCGACGGACTGCCGTGGAGCACTCAGAGCGGTTATGCCGGAGCTATAGCCTATGCCAACTTCCTGCTTCAGTCTCTGAAGAGCAAGTCCTTCCAGAAGGTCATGCTCGACAAGACCGATGATGCCTACAAAGCCTGGTGGTACGAGCAAGAAAACCCACTTTACTATCTGGATAAGGAGGAGGCTTAACTTGGCTGCAGATTTAAAGGAAACTGATCTAAAGGAAAAAATCTCGGAATATCCAGAAGTCTTGGAGGCGCCCAGGTATTCCTGCGCTCTGGCCGGAGCTTACTCAACGGCCATTGGAACCTTCAGAGTCGTGCCGATACTGCATTCCGGGTTGGGCTGCGGTCTGGGGCAGCTCTTCGGCCAGTTCTACGCAGGTGGTCAGAACGCCGGAGGGCCTCAAGGAGGTACAAATACTCCTTGCTCGGGCCTGGTGGAAGAGCACGTGATCTTCGGGGGAGAAAAAAAGCTCAGAAAGTTGATCAGGTCCACCATAGACCTGATGGACGGCGACCTTTACGTGGTGCTGTCCGGATGCATTCCTTCCTTGATAGGCGACGATGTAGAGTCGGTTGTCAAAGAGTTCAAGGAAGAGGTGCCCATAATCTTCGTTAAGACTGCCGGATTCATAGGAAACTCCTACGACGGCTATGAGCTCTTCTTCAATGCTCTTATCGACCAGCTTCTGACACCTCTGCCCGTCAAGAAGGGGCAGGTGAACATCTTGGGCGTAGTCCCATATCAGCACACCAACTGGAAGGGAAATCTGCGGGAGCTTAAGAGCACTATTGAGCAGCTGGGCCTGGAGGTCAATATAATATTCACTGAGAGAAATGGCTTGGAGAAGCTCAAAGAGATTCCAGCGGCTGAACTTAACCTTGTCCTCTCAACCTGGAATGGAGTAAAAGTGGCTGAAAAGCTCAAGGAGAAATTTGGGACACCCTATATGGTCTATCCTAATGTGCCGATTGGAGGCAAGCAAAGCAGTCAGTTGCTCCGTAAGCTGGGAAGCAGACTGGAAATTCCAAAAGAAAAAATTGATAAAGTAATCGCTGACGAAGAATGGAGAATCTATCGTTTCATGGAATACATCGGCGACGCTCTGGCAATAGGTCTTCCTCATCCATATATTGCGGTTGTAGCCGATAGCGGCACAGCTGTGGGGATAACCAAGTTTCTGGCCAACGAGCTCGGATATCTGCCTGAGATCGTTGTGGTGACCGATACTCTTCCTGAAGAGGTCAAGCCGGAGATCGTCAAGGAGCTTACTGAGAATATCGAGAGCCCATTCAAGCCTGAGGTCTTCTTCGAGGTCGATTCCTTCAAGATCAGGGAGAAGCTAAAGAACAGAAGTTACCTGATCCTGCTGGCCAGCTCTCTGGAGAAGGGTTTTGCTGAAGACACCGGTGTTCCCATTTACTTGAGCATCTCCTTCCCCATCTATGACCGGTTGATCCTGGAGCGCAGCTATGCCGGGTATCATGGCGGCCTTACGCTGATCGAGGATATCATCAGCAAGTATGTTGGTCCACTCTAGAAACTCGTAGAATCCGTGTGGCAATCAGCCTCACGGATTTGATTCCTTAAGAAGTATACCGCATGAATACAGCAATGATTAGTTTTCAGTATCTAATTCCATCAAAATATATTATGGATATAAACCTTGCTATCAACGCAATGTTTACAGATTTCTGTAATGATAAATACGTTATCATAGTAAGGACAGCGGCATTATGAGGTTTTCAAAAGCGAGGAACACCGAGGCTTAACTCCGCCAATGTTACAAGCCCTCCTAAATAGGGATGTATAATTGTATTAATTAATGGAGGTAAAAAAATGTCAGAAAAGAATAGCAAATTGCTGATAGCCCTATCAATTATTGTAATTATAGGACTGATCGGAGCAAACGTTTATGCACAGACCACAAAAGAGGACAATGTTGTTAAGGCCTCCGTCAATAAGGATTGCTCTGGAACTCCATGGTTCGTAGGAGTGCAGAAGGGCTTCTTCGAGAAAGCCGGTTTCACACTCGACGATGTGGGACAAATCGCTTTTCCTCAACAACCTGCAGCCTTCGTGAGTGGACAAATGGATGTTTATGATGGTCACCCGGTAAACATTATCAACCTCATTAAGGCTGGAGCGCCCATAATAGGAGTTGCCCAAAGCGGAGATGAACCAACCGATGGTGATATATCCAAGATGCATATGCATTGGTTGGTCAAAGACGACAGTCCGATCAAGACTTTTGCCGACATCGGTAAGCAGGACAAGAAGGTGAAGATACAGATCGTAGCCAACGGCATCTGCTCTGACGTTGAGACAAATGCCCTTCTGAGAAAATACAACATACCAAAAGACAAGATTGAGTACGTAGTCCTGCCGGACCCTGAGGCGATTCAAGCACTAAAGCAGGGACTAATAGACGTTGCCGCATTGCATCCGCCTTTCTTTACCGCAGCTGAAAAGGAGGGCGGAGTCAGGATCATTGCCACCAGCACACAAGCCTTCGGGCAAGCAGCAGGCCAATCCCTAATCGCCTTCAGTAAAGATTTCATAAAGAAACATCCTGATAGGGTAAGAGAGTTCATCAAGGGATACAAGGATGCTGAGAAGTGGAGCAATGCCAATAGGGATGAAGCAGGTGTGATCACAGCCAAGACCATAGGCCTTAAGGCTGCTACAGTTCACTACTACAGCAGTACAGGAAAAGTTAATGATTCGGAGCTGCAGTACTGGATAGATAATCTGGTATTGGACGGACTCATCAAACCAGGAGAGTTCAAGCCAAAGGATCTATACACGACAGAGTTCAAAGATACCTGGTAGAAGAGTGAGGCCCCCATAAGGGCAGGCCTCCAGATTTTCTTATACAAAGCTCGTGATTCTCAGACATATAAACAAAAGATGAAATTTCATGGAAAAGATGATATAAATCTTGCTATTGCAGCAACCCTTGCAGGTTTCTACATCGATAAATACGATGGTAATGGTTAGAGATTGTCGATAAATCAGTATGCAAGGGAGAGTCGTCAGCTCAAAAAAAGATTGAGCAATCGCAAAAAAGAGACTAAGTTTGTCGACCGAACGAGGATCAAAAATATGCAAGTTCCTTCTTTAAATGAGTTGGACGTTAATGTAGTCGAGGTGGCCGAGTGCAAATCTGAGTGTGCAAATAGAGGGAAACGCTCTGCTGAAGTTCAAAGGAGTGATCACATTGGCCGATTCCAAAATTAAAGCTGAAAATATCAAGAAGTTCTTTAAAATCAATAAGAACGGCAACTCCACAAACAACGGTAATAGCTCTAACGAGATCATGGCTCTTGGTGGAGTCAACATTGAGGTAAATAAGGGCGAGTTCATGGTCATTGTGGGGCCAAGCGGATGCGGCAAGTCCACATTTCTTCATATCATCGGCGGGCTTTCGAGTCCCAATGAAGGCCGGATATTAATTGATGGAAAGCCGGTAAGTCGTCCCGGACTTGATAGAGGCATCGTTTTCCAGCAATATGCGCTCTTTCCCTGGAGAACTGCCCTCGAAAACGTTGAGGCTGGACTTGAGAGACAGAAAGTGCCGAAGGATCGGAGAAGAGAGATTGCAAGGAAATACATCACTCTAGTTGGGCTCAAAGATTTTGAGAACCAGTATCCATACCAGCTGAGCGGCGGAATGAAGCAACGTGTTGCCATTGCAAGGTCTCTTGCCTACGATCCGGATATACTGCTCATGGATGAGCCGTTCGGCGCCCTCGATGCCCAGACCAGGGAATCTCTGCAGAAGGAGCTGCTGCATATCTGGGAGAATACTCAGAAGACGATCGTCTTCATTACGCATAGCATCGACGAGGCAGTCTTCCTTGCCGACAGGGCGGTCATAATGACTGCCAGACCGGGAGTTGTGAAGGATGTTGTGGATATCAGATTGTCCAGAGAGGACCGATTCGATGAGGACATAAGGTCCTCGGACGACTTCCTGGATGCAAGACACAATCTGTGGGAGTTGCTGAGGGATGAAGTGGATAAAGCCCGGCAGCAGGAAAGCATGACATCTGCACAATTATAACATTAAAATTGGAGAGTGCATCATGGATTTGAGCCATATCGTCAAAAAACTAACATATCTATTGGGGAATTCTCTCCTGATATTGATATTTCTTGCCCTGTGGGAGATATTGCCGAGGGCCAGACTTGTTGATCCCGTCTTTATTCCGCCATTCTCAGAGGTGATAATAGCGATGGCAAAGCTCACGATCTCAGGAGTTTTAATTTCTTACACTGCGATCAGCGTCAGCCGAGCATTTTCTGCCTTCGCTATCTCCTCGTTGATAGCCATACCCCTTGGATTCATGGTGGGCTGGTTCAAACAGTTTGAAAGATATGTGAACCCAACGATCGAGATGATAAGACAGCTGCCCGTGCTGGCCCTGTTCCCTGTGTTCATTTTATTCTTCGGAATCGGAGAGCTATCAAAGATAGTCATGATTGGCGTTGCCTGCTTCCAGTCAGTCTTCTTGAACGTTGTGACCGGCGTCCAAAATATAGATCCTTTGATGATAAGACTGGGTCAGTCCCTCGATTATTCGAACAAGGATATGTTCACGAAAATAGTGCTTCCTGCTGCGACACCCTCGATATTCACCGGGCTCCGGTTTGCGGCCACTGTGTCCATCATATTACTGGTCGCAGCTGAGATGCTCGGCGCCAACTCAGGGCTTGGATATGCGATCAATAACTGGGAGGTCGTGTTCCAGATACCGGAAATGTATGCTGCAATCCTTATGCTTGTCATTTTAGGGCTGATTTCCAATTATGTTCTGGTCGGGATAGAGAAGCGAATCACTCACTGGAGAGAGGAACTGTGATTATTATAACTAAGGAGGAGAAAGCAGATGGTTTATAAAAATACTAAGAGGATAACTGCAGTCGCTATCATTATCATTGCATTGGCAGCTATCTCCATCATAACGGAAGTAACAATGGGAGCGAAACAGCCGGCGGTCATAAGAGTCGCCGGTTACTATGGTGCGGATGGAATAACGGATTATGATCCCGCGCTCCTTGCTCAACATCTGGGCTATTATGGAGATGATATCAAGATAGAGCCTTCAGAGGTTCAGGTAGGGGCGCCGGGGGTCGCGGCAATTGCCGCGGGACAGATAGAAGCGGCCCATGTCCAATACAACACGCTGGTCAGGGCAGTTGCTAAAGGAGAGGACATCAAAGCAGTAGTGACGGCGCACGGTGCCCAGAGCACTGTTAACTGGCATCTATTCACACTGAAAAATAGCGGAATCACCTCTCCTAAGGATCTGAAGGGAAAAAAGGTTGGAGGAGTGATCGCAGGCGATACATCCTACATTGCCTTTGAGGAATATCTCAAGAAAGCCGGTTTAAAAGTCAGCGATGTCACTTTAGTAAACGTGCCATTTGGGCAGGAAGACCAGATACTGAGAGCCAAGCAGGTTGATGCTGTCGGAGTATGGTTTGACTTCGAGATCGCAAAGATGAAGGAAGATGGAGACAGGGTTCTGTACACGATATACGACTCGCTCCCGCCGGACACTTCCCATTGCGGCATAGTATTTTCTGGCAAATATATCAATGACCATCCTGATATCGTCAAGGAGTTCGTGACAGGTGTCGTTAAGGCAAATGAATGGTCGAAGGCGAATCCGGACAAGGCCAAGCAGTTCTACATAGATCTTGTCAAACAAAGAGGCAAAGATACTACGCTTATCCAGAAATATTATATTCCGACGGATATTCGCCAATATTCCCTTATCAAGCCTGACCCTGACATCACTTACTACTATAAGTGGCTTGTAGATAACGGCGAGATTAAGGACGGTCAGGTCAAATTAACCGACCTCTACACCAATGAGTTCAATCCTTACTATAAGCCGTAGGTAATAAAAAGCAATTAAAATTTTTTATTTTTGGAATGGATTGAAACCAACAATGGAGAATAATAAAAAGAGGTGATCGATGTGCATACGCATAATAGCGTAAATCTGGACGACTATACTTGCCCGAGCAAGGAGCAGAGACTGGGCTCTATCAATGCCTATCATGGTAATGTCAGCGAATTGTTTAAAGAAAATGATAAGGGAAGCCTGCCTTTGCACCACCGCAAGTTCCAGCAAACGGAAAACTGCCTTCTCATGCAGACTGCGAACAGGATTCTCTCGATCAGGGATGCAACAGTTATAGTGCATGGGCCGATCGGCTGCTCTCGACCCTTGAGCGGATACAGGGAGATATTCCTGAATATACCTGAATCGCTAGGCAGGCCCCATCATGTCGACCTGAACTGGCTGAGCACCAACCTGACTGAGAACGATGTGGTCTTTGGAGGAGTTGAGAAGCTGAAGGCTGCAATCCTTGAAGCTGAGCGCCGATACTCTCCAAAAGCGATATTTGTAATCACAACATGCACCTCAGGGGTCATAGGAGATGATATTGAAGGCACAGTCAACTCTGTAAAAGACCAGGTCGGGGCCACCATAGTGCCCATTCACTGCGAAAGCTTCAGGTCTCAGGTATCTCAAACCGCCTTCGATGCAATGGCCCACGGTGTGGTCAAGTACCTAGTCAAGTCGCCTGGGAAAATACAGAAGGACCTCGTTGCGATACCCGCACCTTTCAGTTTCACCTGGAGAGACCGCATAGAGACCAACAGGCTCCTTGGAAAGCTGGGCCTTCGAGTAGTCTACATCCCCGACTTCGCTACCGTTGAAGATCTAGAACGATTATCCGAGGCTGCGGTCGTGGCTCCAACATGCCGGTCCTATGGTGATTACTGGCAGAGAGCCCTTCATGAAAAGTACGATGTCCCCTATTTCAGGGGTCCAATACCTATAGGCATTAAAAACACTCAGGAGTGGCTCCGGCAGATAGCGAAATTCACGAGCAAGGAGAAAGAGGTCGAGGTCGTCATAAAGGAGGAGCTAGAGGCAATTGAACCTGAGCTGAAGGCTTTAAAGGACCGCCTCAAGGATAAAGATGCAAGCATACTAGTGTCAGCAGGCCAGCCACGCATTACGTTTACGCCGAGGCTTGCGCATGAGCTTGGAATTAAAGTGAAAGCTGTTCAGGCACTTGAGCTAGATCCGATCATGGTGGATGAGCTGAAGGATGTCTATGAGGATATAGGGGAGTTCGAGATCCATGTCTCGAACTGGCAGCCATTCGAGCTTGCCCACATGGATGATAGACTGAAGCCGGGGCTTCATACCGCCTGCCCAATGATGGGATTGTTCCGCAGATCCGGCGGCATAGTGAGAAATCATTCCTTCAGATCCGACTTCTCTGATCCGGCGGGCCAGCTAGGCTTCAGGGGGATAATCAATTATGGATATCTCCTGCTGAGGGCATTGAATAATCCAAGCATGTGCAATGGACTCAATAGAAATGTAAAGAAGCCGTATAAGGACTGGTGGTACAAGCAGAAGGATATGTTCCATTACACCAAGGAGACGGGCGACCGTGTGACTCATGGGCCTGGCATCAGGCCTGAGGATATCAAGCATAAGGCTATAGGTGAGGTCATTTAATGGCATCTGAGATAAAGAACGTCGATTCCATCGAGGATCCTTCCAAAGGATGCCTGGAATCCCCCAAGTACTCATGTGCTCTTGGCGGCGTATTAAACGCTGCTAACAATATTTATAGGGTTGTCCCCATAATCCACGCAGGACCAGGATGCGGCCAAAACCAGAACTTCAACAGCTATAGCGCCGGCTCTCAGGGCACAGGATACCTCGGCGGCACTCTCACGCCATCCAGCAATATCACCGAGAAGGAAGTAGTATTCGGGGGCGAAGGAAGATTAAGAGAGCAGATAGAGTCTACATTGGAGCTTATAGACGGCGACCTTTTTGTGGTGATGACAGGCTGCATTCCAAGCCTTATCGGCGATGATACATCATCCGTAGTCGGCGATTTTAAGAAACAGGGCTATCCTATCATTAGCGTGAATAGCGCCGGTTTTCTTGGGAGCTCTTACTACGGCTATGAGCTGTTCCTGGAGGCTGTAATAGATCAGCTTCTGAAGCCAAGCGATGGAGTTGTAAAGGGCTCTGTAAATATATTGGGCATAGTGCCATATATGGACCTTTTCTGGAGGGGTGACCTCAATGAGATCAAAAGGGTTCTGGAGCTATTGGGTCTTTCAGTCAATGTAATCTTTGGCGACTTCGGAGGTGTGGAGAACCTGAGAAAAATACCGTCCGCAGAGCTGAACATAGTCCTCTCTCCATGGGTGGGAGTAAGAATCGCAGAGCTGCTTAAAGAGAAGTTCGGTACTTCCTATGTTATTGCACCCATCCCCTCGGGCATAAGGGATACATCGAACTTCCTCAGGACGATTTCTGAAAAGCTGGCCCTACCCCAGGATTTGGTGGATTCAGTGATTCAGAATGAGGAGAGAGAAACTTACAAGTACCTCGACCTGGCTGCTGATATGACCACGACATTCTCCTCAGCCCTGCCCTTCGCTGTAATATCAAACTCCGCTAACGCCATAAAGCTTACTCGTTTTCTGGCAAATGAGGCAGGTTTCACGCCATCTTTAGTGGTGATAGACGATAATCCGCCGTTAGAAGTTAGGGATACTATCATCGGTTATTTTAACGGCTTAGCGAGCGTGATACCGCCGAAGATAATCTTCGAGGTCGATTCATACAAGATCCGACAGGAGCTTAAAAAGACCAACTTCAACCTCCTGCTGTCGAGCTCTCAAGAGCGATATTTTGCAGCAGACCTTAAAGCCGGCCACTTGACGGCATCGTTCCCGACAGCCAACCGGATGTACATCACTCGCTCGTATGCAGGTTATAGAGGTGGCATAACTCTGCTTGAAGACGTGCTGAGCATCTTCATCAATCCATACTAGCCTAAAGAGCAAACGAGCGATACAACAAAACGAGTGATACAACAGCGCACCCCGCATCGAGCTGCGGGGTATTCAATCAAACATTTTTCTTATGGCAAATGCCGAAGTTTTTCAGCCTATCCATGACTGTCACGTTTATCCGGAGGCTCTTGTTCACAGTTGAATTGGTGAACTGCACATTAACAATTGTTGAAGTGAAATTCACTAGCTTATCTTCCGGTCTCAGAATAATCCTTTTGCCGCTGCGCTCGATGAACGCTGTCCCGCTGTTGTTTACGCTTAATATTCTTATGCCATTAGCATCATAAGGCAGGCTGTAAATGCCGGAGACATTTGTAGACTGCCCATGGCATCCAGCCAGTCCTACACTGCTCCCATCGGTGAAAAACACCTTAAGGCTGCGGTTGATATCGGGGAAATAATCACTCGGCTGGACCTGCGAAGAGAGATTGCTGTAGTTATATGCCTGATAGCCAAGGTAGTCATAAGCACTCTGATCGGCAGGATCGTCGTTTCCTATGACCTGAGCCTTTGTTTCAACATAATGCTCGAGAAAAATATATTTATCAGGGCCAAGCTGGCTATTATTCTCTTGCGGTATCCATATGTATCCCATTGAAGCTGCAAAGGCAGCAATGAGAAGGAGTACCGCAAAGATATTTTTGTGATTAATGATCTGATTGAGAAGCTTATGAAGCACATAATTGACTGGTCAATCATCCGACTATAAACTTTGCCATTAAAGCAATATTTGCGCCTTTCTACATCGATATATTTCAGCAGGCGCCATCTTTGGTTTATCATAGGTCGGTCAGAGATATCTAAAGAATACGCCTCCCTCTGAAAGGAGAAGAATAGATGTTATATGACAAGCGCAAATTAATGATAACAGTTGCTATCATTGTAATTGCAGTATCTGTCGGTGCCGGCGTCTACGGCCAGAATACGAACGCCGATGACGTTGTCATCAAAGCCAGCGTCAATAAGGATTGCACGGGAACTCCCTGGTTTGCCGGTGTCGAGAAGGGCTTCTTCAAGAACGCCGGAGTCAGCTTCAAGGATTTGGGCCCGATCGCCTATCAACAGAGGGCTTCTGCCTTCGCAAATGGACAGACGGATGCTTTCGATGATACTCCTGCTGCATTGATCACTCTTATTAAGTCCGGGGTCCCCATCATCGGGGTTGCCCAGAGCGGTGATGAGCCTTTAGACGGCGATCTATCCAAGGCGCGCTTGCACTGGGATGTGCTTGAAGATAGCCCTATAAAGACCATACCAGATATCGCCAGGCAGGATAGGCCTGTGAGGATAGGGACCCTGGCTCTGGGGACCGATGCTGATACTGAGAACAATGCTCTTCTGAGGAAGTACAACATACCCAAGGATAAAACTGAGTATGTGATCCTTTCGGAATCTGTGCAGATTCAGGCCTTGAAGCAAGGCCTCATTGACATAGCCATACTGCATCAAACTTACTTCACTACAGCCGAGTCTCAGGGTGGCATCAAGGTTCTGGCCACAAGCCTGGATGCATTCGGTTCCGCTGGCGGTACATCATTGCTCTTCTTCACCAAGGACTTTATAAAGAACCATCCGGATGCAGTCAGGAAGTTCATCAAGGCATACAAAGATACAGAGAGATGGATCAACTCACACCGGGATGAGGCTGGAGCCCTCACTGCGAAGGATATTGGCCTCGAAAGAGCTTCAGTTCATTATTATAGCAACAGCGGAAAGGTGAATGAGACCCAGTTTCAGTGCTGGATTGACGCTCTTGCAGCCGACGGTGTGATCAAGAAGGGAGAATTCAAGCCTAAGGATCTGTACACAGACGCGTTTAAGGATGTTTGGTAGGAGATTGAAGCCTTCACCAGGGATGGCTTCCGGAATTTTTAGAGAATAAACTCGTGATTCTGAGGCTCAAAACAAAGATGGAATTGACAGTAAACATTCATGCCAGACAGCTGCTTATCTTCATCCTGCTTGCGTTCTTGATCGACGTATCTTATGGAACGATTACAGTAGCTATTCCTCTGTATCTGGCATCCTTGAACAAATCCGCTATAGACTTTGGTCTGATCGTGGGAGTGGCAAGCATCGGCTCTCTTCTGATCAAGATACCCCTGGGGATATTATCGGACAAAATCGGAAAGAAATTCCTGATCTTCCTGGGATTTGTTATACTTCTCATCAGCAATGTGCTCTTCCCCATCTACCTGGATGGACTGGCGGTGCTCAGGATCTTCCAGGGACTGGCCCTGTCGTTGATATGGGTGCCGTTTACTGTTCTGTTTATTGATACCTTCAGAGATGCAAGCAAAATCGCCTACTATACCGGGGCTTATATGACAGGTTCTCTGGCGGGCTCTCTGCTTGGTGGGCTTCTGCCCCAGTACATGGGATATCAATTTACGTTTTCCTTCAGCGCAGGCATACTAATTCTATGCACCCCGATGCTGTTTCTCATATCCGAATCCAAGACGACAAAAGATAAAGCCAGAATAGAAAACAGGAGCAATCCTGTACAGATGATCTATGCCTGGCTGCTGGGAACAGCCAACATAGCGGCGGGCATGATCTTTCTATCTTTCATGCCCCTCTTTGCATACACCCAGCTGCATTCTTCCTCAAGTGAGATCGGTATGCTCATCTTTCTGGAAGGCCTCGTTTATGCCTTGCTGGCTGTGCCTGCAGGAAGAATGATTGGAAGGAGTGAAAACCTTAAGTTACTTCTTGCAGGCAATGCCGCCATCCTGATTGTCTTCTCCATGTTCTATTTTTCTTACAATCTGGCAGAGCTGGCCATTGTCTCTGTGATGTTCGGGGCGATTTCAGCAGTTGTATTGCCGATATCCATGTCCATGGCCAGCGAATCCATGTCCGATAAAGGCAAAGCCATGGGGATATACCAGACATGCTATGATATCGGCTGCTTTATCGGGCCATCACTGGCGGGCATGACAGCAGCGGCTTTTTCCATAAGGCATGCCTTTTTTGCAATTGTGCCTATAATTGTACTGAGCTTTATATTAATTCTTATAACTGGCATGATATCAAAGCCTGGATTTTCCTTGGGAAATGGGAAGTGAAAGTCAAACGGACTTACGGAAAAAGGTTCGACCATTTAAAAACATTTACCTTTAAGCAAAAATTGCGGGATTCAGCATCCATAAATACAGAGTTGAGTATCATCTTCAGGCAGTTAGAGGATCTGTAGGAAAGGACCGAATTTAAGCTTGTGTCGGAATCGTTTGAATAGTGCTTCCAACCAATAGACCCTGCCAAAAAGATAGCAGATGTCAGCTAAAATGGCTTGACACCCTTGACTCAGAAGGATCAAGGAGCACTAGACGGATCCTCAATGTACTTTCCAGGCTATTAAATAGCATAAAAATGATATAAAAATTGTATTAATAATTCAATTGCATTATCAATATCAGAGGAAGAGAATGGTGTGGACATGACGGAACGTGATATTAAGGACAATTCTGACAAGACAACTTCTAATGAATCATCCAGTGAAAAGACCTCCTCGTCAGCATATAACAAATTAAAACAAAGAGGAGTGGATATAGTCCCGACCCGTGAAGAGCGGCTGGGCACAACCATAGCCTACGGAGGAAGCTGTCAGAGTCTTCTCAGGGACTGCAACAGAAAATGCCCTAAGCATCAGGAGAGAAGTTTTTCTCAATCAGGCCCATGCGACGAGATGATGCCTCTCTTGAACTCGGCTATGATAAATGGAAACGTAGTGATAGCTCACTCTCCGGCGGGTTGTCCTTCAATGATCGATGCCGTTTATCTGCTGAATAAAATAGGCAGACTTTCTCGGAGCCAGCCGATAGAGCCCATCAGCTTCATCTCCACCAATCTCTCAGAGAACGATGTGGTGTTCGGGGGAGCGACTGAGCTTGGAAAAGCCATTGTTGAGGCGGACAGCCGCCACCATCCAAATCTGATTACTGTCATCACATCCTGCGCCTCGGGAATCATCGGGGACAATGTCGAAGCTGTGGTAAACGCTGTACAGCCGGAAGTAAAGGCTTCAGTTGTTCCAATGCGCTGCGAGGGTTTTCGATCTGGAGCAGTGGCTACAGGATATGACGCATTTCTCTATGCTTTATTGAGGGTTATCCAGAAGCCGGAGAAGAAGAGGAAGAATACAGTTCTCATCGTAGACCCGCTGACAATCGACCGGAAGAATGAGGTGGAGATAGAAAGGCTTCTTTCCAAAGTTGGAATCAGCGTCCAGTGGTTCCCGCTATTCCAGGATTTCGAGACCGTCAAGAGAGCCTCGGAGGTTACAGGAGCCAGCACTCTGTGCAATCTCATGAGCAATTTCTTCCTGAGAGCTCTGGATGAAAAGTACGATGTGCCCTTTGCCGAACCTCCTATGCCCGTAGGCATCGAATATACCGGCTGGTGGCTGAGGGATGTTGCAAAGCTGTTCGGAAAGCAGGATGAGATCGAAAAGGTGATCGCAGAGGAAGAGGCCAGGGTCAGGCCGAAGCTCGATGAAATACGAAAAGTAGTAGAAGGCAAGAGAGTTTACGTCGGCTTTAATCTGGCCAGATCGGTAGGAGTTCAGAGCCTACTTTTGGAGCTGGGAATGGAGACTGCTGTCACCACTGGATTTGAGTACAGCGATGACTATGGCCAGGCGCCGCTTGAAAACCTGGCTAAAAGGAGCAAAGAATTCCTTGTCCAGATCGGCAATTTCCAGCAGTTCGAATGGACCAATCTATTTCACCGGGAGAAGCCCGACCTGTTAGTGGGCGGCCAGGAGCACAGCGGCTGGGCGCTTCGGGACGGCATCCCAGTTACTGCTTTGCTGCCTGACACATTCTATATAGGATATGAAGGCGCGGTGAGCTTTGCAAAGGAGATCACCAAGACCTTGAGGAATCCCTCATATGCCAATAATATTTCAAAGAGGGTGAAGCAGCCTTACAAAGAGATCTGGTACTCACAGGACCCGTTCAAGTATATCGAAGAAAAGGAGATAGGAGTCGAAACCCAAGGGAGTGATAAACAATGAGCCTTGCAGAGGAACCGAGATCTACATGCGCCCTCGGCGGAGCGCTCAATCTGATCAGCTCGATACATAGAGCAGTCCCGATAGTTCATGCCGGACCTGGCTGCGGATTCACTTTGACCTTCGGCCAGAACATAGCCAATGGCTATCAGTACATTGGTTATGCCAGCGGCTTTGCGGCTCCTTCCACAAACACTCTGGAAAAGCATGTGGTTTTCGGGGGCGAAGATCGTCTGAGAGAGCAGATCAGGACCACACTGGAGATCATGGATGCGGACTTATTCTTTGTAGTGTCGGGCTGCACAGCCGGGCTCATTGGAGACGATATCAAGTCCGTCGTCGAGGAGTTTGTTGGAAGCGATCGGCCGGTGATCTTCTCAGAGACTTCAGGGTTTAAGGGCAACACTTATCGGGGGTATGATTTAGCTCTGAGGTCTCTGGCGGATCAACTTGTCTTGCCTTCAGAGAAGAAGACCAAAAACTTGGTGAATATCTTCGGGATAGTGCCGAGCCAGGATGCTTTCTGGCAGGGAAACATAAACGAGATAGTGAGGCTGCTTAACAGAATCGGTGCAGAAGTCAACTTGACCGGAAACGGAGATAATATCGAGAAGATCAGAAGAGCATCCGAGGCTTCGCTAAACATAGTTCTTTCTGCAAATACCGGCCTTCAAACTGCAGAGCTCTTCAAAGAGGAGTACAATGTGCCGTATATCAAGCATCCGCTGCCAATCGGCACAGAGACGAGCAGCTTCCTCAGAAAGGTGGCGGAGGCACTGGGGCTTGACAAAGAGCACGTCGAGAAGGTAATTGCTGAAGAAGAGGCGGAGTTCTGGAAGTACCTGATCCAGTTCAGTGAGGCGTATGTCTTCCTGCTGGTCAACAAGGAGTTCGATGTGATCAGCGACTCGAACTATGCCATCGGACTCACCAAGTTCCTCAGCAACGACATGGGGCTGTTTCCAAAGCTGATAGCAGTGACAGACGGTCCTGATGAGAGCCTGAGAGGCGAGATCGAAGGAAAGATCAAAGAACTCAACTACAATCTTTCGCCCAAAGTATTGTTCGAAGAGGACAGCTTCAAGATCTGGGAGGAGATCGCAAAGGATGCGCCCAACCTGGTCTTCGGGAGCTCGCTGGACCGGGAGAAGGCCAGGAAGTTGAAGGCTCTGCTATTCCCTGTGTCCTACCCGCTCTTCGATCAGACTGTGCTGTCGAAAGGGTATTCGGGGTACAGAGGTGCTGTGAGGCTGGTGGAGGACCTGGGGACGGCGCTGCTGACGAGTATATGAGCTTTTTAAACAGTTCCCAATTCCCTAAGAAGGAGATGGATAACCATTTTTTTGGGATAGCCACAAAATTAATTTACTTACTCAGCATAGTCCGAAAATTAGATATGGACTTGATTGCAGGCATCGGTACAGCTTTTGCAGGTATTGGTACAGCTTATGCCTTGAGAACCTATTTAAAAACATTAAAGGATTATTTGGATCCAACTCTTGTACGCACTAAACGAAGATTCCAGAATAGGTACTTTGAATATGATATGGATCAGGAGGGGGATATCCTACTATGGAGAGATCTATTAAAAATAGAGTTCTATAATCCAACTGATAAATTATTGAAAGAACCCGTACAACCTGTGAGAGTAGGCGATATGGTTGAACTTAATAATGCCAATATTACAAGATGGGTTCCGTTTTTTCCTGGGAAAAAATATAGTAAGGAAGGAGAAATAATTAGCAATAAGCATGCAATAGAATTTCCGGCTAACCATGATTATGGTTTAGAGGAAGAACTGATCTCAAGGAACAATGCCCAAGTATTATCTGGGTCCGCCACGATACGACTCTTGCCGTTTAATAAAGAAATTTTGCTATGTGCTTCTGGAGAATTGTGTGAAACTGGTATCCCATTGGTCATGACTGAGAGAATGTATTTCGATAAGCTTCAAAGTATCATCTCAAAAGAAGGTGGAGTGAAAGGTAAGGTAGTGGGGACTTTGGTAGAGTTGTCTGGCGAATGGAAGGATCGTTTAGATAGAACTTTGATTGATAAAATTGATAAAAATATTTACGGTTTACCACGCCTAGCATTGATGGTCGACCAAATTAAGCAGGCTGGTACACCAAGCTTAGTTTTTGCAGATGCATGGACTCAATTTATTAATTCTGAATACGGATATTCTTCAATGATGAACTCGCTTTTTAAGCCAACACTTGTTGGGGATATCGAAAATTCGATAGACATGCTTGCGAACTAGGAGCAATTTCTTGAGGGTAATCTGATTGGTGGAGATTGGGACCTAGATATTGAGTTTGATGAAACTAGGAATTGGTTTGTTCCAGGTAAGTATGCAATTTTTGATCTAAAAGATATAGATATATTCGGATTGTATTATATGAACCCATGGGGCCGAGGGAATATTTCTAGAAAATCTAACGCCTAATTATCTATGAGTAGGTTCGGCCTATACGCCGTTCTGCGATTGCCTACCACAAATTCCTTTTATCCATTGATGAGGATGCATATGCCTACTAGCTCCAAGTGAGGTATCGCTCTTGGTGGGATTTATCTGGCCACATCTTCAGATTATGGTGCACGCAGAGAGGAAAACCTAGGACGCAAAAGATTATCGTCAACGGAGCCTTTCTAGGATTGAAAGGGATCAAGATCAGTTCCGAGAGCTGTGAATCTGGTGCGTGGCTTTCGATGGGAGCAGATGATGATGCAGTTCAGTTCCGCCCATCGGTGATAGAGGTTGCGTCCTAGCAGGCTTGACATCATCCTTTTGGTGCTGGTCGGCCTACTGTCCAGCTGATCTTGGCCCTTGTTCGAACTCCAGAGAGAACTTCATCTGGCTACTTGTTTGCAAGCGGAGAGGCCTTCTATAAATATAACTTCCGCCAACTATTATCACGATGAAATACACCATCATTCTCGAACCACAAGAAGAGGGAGGCTATACCGTCCGGTGTCTTGAACTGCCGGGAGCCATAAGTCAGGGCGAAACAAAAGAAGAAGCTCTGGCAAACATAAAGGAGGCAATCGAGCTTGTCCTGGAGGTCCTCAACCAAGAGCTGAGGTCACGTTCCAACGTCGAGATCCTAAAAGTGGAGCTTGCGGATGTCTGCTAAGCTTCCGGTGATATCTGGAGAGCATCTTATCAAGATTCTGGTTAAAAAGGGATTCTTCGTTAGAAGGCAGTCAGGGAGCCATGTGGTTCTTCAGAAGGGAGATACAGTCTTCTCTGTCCCTCTCCACGATGAACTGAAGAAAGGTACATTGAAGGCAATTTTGAATCAGTCTGGGCTCTCCGTCGAAGATCTTTCAGGCTGATGAGATCGATGTTGCTCGCTTTCGCAGGCACGAGGCTCTTCTAAGAATCTTCTGGCGCGGTTTAGTTCACGTCCTATGATGGCTGACGTACTGGCAAGTTCTACCATCAAGTTCATTGATTGGCATACAGCTTTTTTATCAGCTCCATTACCCCCATGCCTTTATCCGTGAGGGAATATCTTCCGGCATCGGTTTTTATGACAAGTCCTGAATTGATTAGCTTGTTTAGATGATAAAGAAGGTGGCCGCCTTTTGAGTCCGTCAGTTCGCCAAGTTCCTTGAAGGTCATGCTTCCCGTAGATAATGCCTTTAGCATTGCAAACCGGTTCTCATGGGAAAGAGGATCTACGAGATTAGAAATTGCAACACTATTCGGAAGTTCTGAGATAAACATGCTCCCATTTTTCCTTGATAAGGACTGCTTGAGATCAGCCAGGCGGTCGAGAGTATTTTTGAGCTGATTCTTTTCATGCAGGTATGTTTGGAAACACTCATTACATGGAGATGTGCCCAAAATAGGATGCTTGGCCAAAAGCTCATCATCACTGAGCTGATGGCTCCCTGACTGGACTTGATCAGCAGACTTTATCATATCGCGGAGACGGGAGATGAGCATATTGTGACACTCTTCCCGCTGATTTCTGACACAGGGGTCCTGGCACTGTTTATCCAGGTTATTTTCTGCATTATTAAGCAAAAGATCAATCAGAAGTTTCTCATATCGATTTGCGAGCTGCCGTCGGATCTCATAGATCTTCTCTTCGATGATGACATTCTGAAAAGTGTGTATTTCCGTAAGGATCTCATCGATACCTTCCCGGTGATCCGATTTTAGTGTCCTGATATCCTGTTCAAGCTGGGCAAGCCTATCCTCGATTCGATCCTTACGCATGCAGGGATCTAGGAGCCCCAAGTATAAAAAAATTACCTGAAACTATAAATTCGCCAACAAATAATATAAACTATCATACGAGGCGATATGATGACAAAGGAAATACCACTAAAGGTCATGGATTTGATCAATAATCCAGAATCGATCAAAATCCTCTCAACATCTTCCGGTGGTGATGCGCTGCATTCAGTCCCGCTTGGGTCATTGAGTGCGCTATCACCAGATTCTATTGTATTCGGCAAGATCCTGATGAAAGAAACCCATGATAACCTTGAAAATGCACTGAAAAGCCACGGTTTCGTATCAGTGCTGGCCATCAAGGGTAAGGAGGCTTACCAGGTAAGGTGCAGGCCTAAAGAGTTCAGCACTGATGGATCAATCTTCCAGGCTATGAGAGGAAAACTCCCAGCAAATATGCCGCTATTTGGGATCTGGCTGCTGGAGCCGACAGAGATCATTGATCAAACGCCAGGGCCTGACGCAGGCAAGAGGCTATGAGCTACCGGAAAACAAACATTGTGGTTCTTAAGAAGGGAAAGGCAGCCTTCTTAGTTTTTCTTCTCGATTAATCCAATTTTGAATCAATCAGGTCTCACTGTCGAAGACCTGTCAGGTTGATGACTCGAAATAGAGCAATATTCTTAGAGTTATACTGCCATTCTACTGGATAGACATGGAAATAATCGATCTTCTCAGAAGCCACGCAAAAGAGATCAAAACTTGTTTCAACGTCAAGCGAATTGGCCTCTTCGGCTCATTCGCCAGAGGAGATGGATTGATTGGACTGGGACATAGTAGATGATGTTCTCAAGAATGAGCTTCCCAATCTCCGATCGAGTATACTGCAATTATTATCTGAGCTGTGATAAATCATCATTATTGAAAAAAATCAAGGTAAGTTGAGACAATCAGACCTTCTCCAGCGCCTGATCCAGATCAGCGATAATATCCTCCGCATCCTCAATGCCAACCGAGATTCTGACGAGGCTATCCGTTATTCCTGCTCTTACTCTCATATCCTTGGGCACATTGGCGTGTGTCATAGAAGCCGGATGCTGGATCAGCGTGTCTGTAGAGCCCAGGCTAACTGAGATCGTACACAGCTCGACGCAGTTCATAAGCCTGCGTCCTGCCTCCACTCCGCCTTTTACTTCGAAAGATAGCATTCCTCCAAAACCGCTCATCTGCCTCTTCGCAATCTCATGCTGAGGATGACTTGTCAGTCCAGGATACTTTACGGTCTCTACCTTGGGATGGCCCTCAAGGAACTGAGCCAGCAGCATGGCATTCTTCGCATGCCTCTCCATCCGCAGGTGAAGAGTCTTGAGGCCGCGGATGCACAGCCATGCCTCATGGCTGCCCATAGCGCCGCCCAGAATGCTTGCTGCTCTAATTATCCCTTTGATCAGATCCTTTGAACCAACAACAACCCCGCCAAGGAGATCGCTGTGTCCTCCAATGTACTTTGTGCAGCTCTCCACGACTGCATTCGCACCAAGCTGCAGGGGTCTCTGGAAATATGGAGAGGCAAACGTATTGTCGACAACTGAAATAGCCCCGGCTTCTCCTGCAATCTTGCTGATCTCCTGTATATCGCAGATAGCCATGGTTGGATTAGCGGGCGACTCAAGGAAGACTACCCTGGTATTTGGACGAAAGGCTGCCTTGACTTCTTCCATATCCGTTGTATCCACGAAGCTCACTTCGATGCCGAACTTTGGGAGAAATGAGGAAAATAGCCCGTAGGTGCCGCCATAGATGACATCGGAGGATATCAGGTGGTCTCCGTTCTTCATTTGAGAGAGGAGGAGAGCAGCCTCCGCAGCCATGCCTGATGAGAACGAGAGTCCAGCCTCTCCTCCCTCAAGCGATTTCATCTTTTCCAGGAACGCCGAATGGGTTGGCGTGTAGGGAGAAGAGCGTATGTATTTATATCCTGGCTCCTTTCCCGAGAATACCGCGTCCGCCTGCTCAGCGCTGTCGAATGTGAATGTGGATGTCTGATAAATGGGCGTGGTATGAGCACGATACTTTATGCTGGGAGCTTCACCAGCATGGACGCATCGTGTGCCGAAGCTTGCTTCTTCTTTCATCTGCTCACCATTGCCTCCTTGATATAGCCTGGTCAGATAAACACCTTTAACTTGAGGCAAAATAGGATAATTTTGCCTCAAAGTCAATCTATATAAGCAGCTCGAAACTGAAATCATGAACCGGCTCACAATGTCCATGTCTAAGGTGTCCCTATGGAAATGAATGCCGAGATCAAGGCTCTGCTGGTGAGCATTGGCAGTGCGGATTTTGATGAGAGCCTGCTTCAAGATGCCGCAAAGATTTCATCGCCTAGTGCAGGTCCTGATGCCGGCATTGAATCGCTTTTTATTCGATCGGGCGGTCACAGGGTGAGGCTTTCAGTAAACAGGAGTTCGCCCTTGAAAGTGGTGAAAGACGGCGCTCGGATAGCGGTCATCAAAGATGGAGTCGAGATCATGAGGGGTGAGCTGGAGCCAGCTGTCGCCCACTGTCCGGATCAGGCCTATCTTACAATAAGTGGCAGATGCATTCACGACTGCAAATTCTGCCCTGTTCCGAAGCTTGATGGGGATGTCAAAGGCGTCCAGACCATACTGGAACGCGTGGAAGAAGCCGACCGAACAGGACAGTTGAATGCAATATCCTTGACCAGCGGAGTGGCGGTATCGCCTGATGATGAGGTCAAAAGGGCAATAGAGGTCGTAAAAGCTCTGAGGGCAAGATATGATGTGCCCATAGGAGTTTCAGTCTATCCCACGTCGACATCGACGGAAGAGCTGAAGGCAGCTGGTGCCACTGAGATAAAGTATAACGTGGAAAGCATGAATCCCGAGATCTTCGAAAAGTATTGTCCAGGTCTTTCGCTTCCTTTTATAATCGAATCCCTGGAGAAAGCGGTCAAGATCTTCGGGAGGAACCGGGTCTCATCAAACTTCATCCTGGGACTTGGTGAGAGCGATAGCTGCGTTGAGGCAGGAGTGCAGAAGCTGGCAGAAATGGGGGTTATACCGATCTTAAGACCTGTGTCTCCTCATCCTCTGAGATCGGGAGAGATCGATGCAAATAGGCCGTCGGCTGAGAGGCTTCTCAAGCTCTCCAGACTTACGAAGCAGGCATTGGAGGAGCACGGCTTGAGGGCAGATCTTGCTGAAACTATGTGCCTCAGATGTACAAGCTGCGATATAGCTCCTCAAAAAGATGTTTAGAACCATTGGGCTGTCTGAGCGACAGCATCCGGAGATCAAATGAAGCTGCTGATGTTCGATACAAACGAGTTCTGGTTCAAGACATTCAGTAAGACAATCGAGAGCGCTGAGACCTGTGATATAGAAGAAATGACAAAAGATTCACTCGTGATATTCATCAATGTCGAGGCTGAGGATGAGGGGAATAAGAATAAAGTGATAAAAAGGGCCTGCAGCCATATATTATGGCTTGCTAAAAAGAACAATCGCAAGAGAGTGATCCTTCATTTCTTTGCCCATCTATCAGAAAGCAAATCGAGTGCCGAGTTTGCGAAAGAGGCACTCTTTTCAATCAGAAACAGGCTGAATTCGAAAGGTCTTGATGCATCCACCACTCCGTTTGGTTACTTCCTTGAGTTCCAGATCCATGTGAAAGGCGAATCTCTGGCAAAGGTGTGGAAATCGATATAGAATATTTCGCTGATTGCTATGAAGGCTAGAGAGAGCGGTATGCCTGATGAAAATTTTTGCTATTGCCAAATTCATAATTCTCATGAGGAGGCCAGAGATCGGGCCTCAATTTTAGCCCGATCTTCTAGTGCTTCATTCAGACCTTATCGGCTGAACAAGACTGTTTAGACCCAATTAACGATCGCATTGCCATTTACTCTGCCATCACCTCCAAAGTTTCCGGGTTCAATCCATAGAGGCTTTGGCGCGCATCCTGGAAATAGAAGCGCTCCTGAAGGACCTTCTTTTCCTTCAGTCTGCTCAGGGCATACCTTACGGTTCTGGCAGGAAGATAGGTCTTTTCAATGATATCTTTCTGGGTCAGAAGGCTCCCTGATTCCAGCACTTTGAAGACAAGCTTTGCCGATGGCGGCAGGTGCTCTATCTTCGTGCTGGTCAATTCATTTTTGGTTTCAGCAAAGTCGATCCCTCATTTTCATCTCACCTGCGATGAGAGTCGTTTGAGAGATTATTAAGCTATCCTTTGCGGCAATATTGGCTTCTTATCAGCAAACTCATTATTATGCATGAAAATTAACGTAAAATTGATAATTAATCGATAACATTACTTTGAGTCGTCATAGGGCCGGGGTTGGGAGTCGAACCCAATTCTCGCGGTCTGCAGCCGCGCACTTAACCGGTC